>JAICLP010000016.1 GCA_025925475.1 Burkholderiales bacterium
AAAATGGGAATCGCACGCAGTGCCCGCACCCTATGGCGCGCAAGCCTTTGCGTCGCCGCAGCCGTCATCGCCACGTCGGCGCTCGCCGCCGATCCGATCAAAATCGGGCTCGTCGCAGCACTGTCCGGACCATCAGCCCAATCGGGCGAGGCAATCACACAGGGCCTCTCGATCGCGATCGACGAGATCAACGCGCAGGGCGGCGTGCTCGGCCGGCAGCTCGTGCTGGTCAAGCGCGACGACGAGTCGAGCCCGCCGAAAGGCGCCACCGCGGCGCGCGAGCTGATCTACGACGAGAAGGTCGCGGCGATCTTTGGCGGCCTCGATACGCCGGTATCGCTCGCGATCGTGCCCATCGCGAACAAGGAGCACGTGCCGTACATGGGCGTATGGGCGGCCGGCACGCCGATCACGCGTAACGGCGCGAATCCGAATTACGCCTTTCGCGTGTCCGCCGTCGACGTGATGGTCGACGAAGCGCTGCTCAAGTACGCGCACAAGAACGGAGCGAAGAAGCCGGGTCTCATCCTGATCAACAACCCCTGGGGCGAGTCGAACGAGAAAGGACTCAAGGAAGAGGCGCAGAAGCTCGGCGTCACGCTCGCCGGCGTCGAGAAGTTCGAGGACCGCGACGTCGACGTCGTGCCGCAGTTGACCCGCCTCAAGAACGCGGGCGCCGACGCGCTGATTCTCGTCGCGAACGCGGCGCCGGGCGCGCAGGTGATGAAGGCGCGCGAACGGATGGGCTGGAAGGTGCCGGTGATCTCGCACTGGGGCGTGTCGGGCGGCCGCTTCCCCGAACTCGCCGGGCCGACTGCCGGTGACGTCGTGTTCGTGCAGACGTACAGCTTCTTCGGCAATCAGAAGCCGACGGGCAGGAAGGTGCTCTCCGAGCTCGAGAAGAAGTACAAGGTCACCGGTCCCGAAGGCGTCATCTCGCCGGTCGGCGTCGCCGACGCGTACGACGCGATGCACCTCGTCGCCCTCGCCATCAAGAAGGCCGGCAGCACGAAGGGCGATGCGGTGCGTCAGGCGCTGCATCAGATCGACGAATACCAGGGGCTGATCAAGACGTATCACAAGCCGTTCAGCGAAAAGAACCAGGACGCGCTTGGTCCCGACGACTACATCTTCGTCCGCTTCGACGGCACGAAGATCGTGCCGGTGCATTGACCCGCTGAGGATCGCCGCCGCGGTGCATGCCGCGGCGGCATCGTTTCGCCTACCGTCGAATGGACCTGTTCGTCGCAGCGCTCGTCACGGGCGTGGGCCTCGGCAGCATGTACGGGCTGCTCGCGCTCGGCTTCTACGTCACGTACGCCGTCTCGAACACCGTCAACTTCGCGCAGGGCAGCACGATGATGCTCGGCGCGGTGATGGGCTTCACGTTCGGCGTGACGCTCGGCTGGCCGTGGGTGCTCGCGATCGTCGCGGCGCTCGCCGTCTGCGTCGTCTGGGGCATCGTCGTGGAGGCGATTGGCGTGCGGCCTTTCGCGCGGCGCGGCTCGGACCTGTGGCTGATGGCGACCGTCGCGCTTGGCCTCATCCTCGAGAACGTCGTGCTGTTCACGTTCGGCAAGGACCCGCGCGGCATGCCGCAATCGGCGCTGACCGCAGAGGCGTTCTCGGTCGGCGGCCTGCGGGTGTCGGTCCTGCAGATCACGATCCCGATCGTCGGTCTCGCGATCGCACTTGCGCTGCACCTGCTGACGCGGCACACGCGAACAGGCAAGTCGATGCTCGCGATCGTCCAGAATCCGGATGCTGCGCGTTTGATGGGCATCGACGTGCGTGCGGCGATCGTCGGCGCCTATGCGATCTCGGGACTCTTCGCCGGCATCGCTGGCCTTCTGATTGCGCCGCTTTTCACGGTGTCGTCGAGCATGGGAACGCTCTTCGGCATCAAGGCGTTCGCCGTTGCGATCCTCGGAGGCATCGGCAATCCGTGGGGCGTCGTCGTCGCGGGCCTGATCTATGGCAGCGCCGAATCGCTGATCACCGCGGCGTTCGGCTCGACGTACACGCAGATCCTTACGTTCGGGCTCGTCATCGTCGCGCTCACGCTGCGTCCCGATGGCCTGTTCGGCCGCGCAGGAGTTAAGAAGGTATGAGCGGATGAGCTCGGCCGCGCCGGTCGCAAGCGAGCTGCGGGCGACATCGCACCCGATCGCGCTCACCGCGACGATCATCGGGCTTGCCGTGCTGGCCGGCGTTGCGTCGTATTTTGCGAACGGCTACCAGCAATACGTCATCGCGATGGTCGCGATCACCGCGATCGTCGGCGTCGGCCTCAACGTGCTGCTCGGCCTCGCGGGGCAGTTGTCGCTCGGTCACGTCGGGTTCTACGCGATCGGCGCCTACACGTGCGCCATCCTGACGACACGTTACGGCTGGAGCTTCTGGCTGGTGCTGCCGCTCGCCGGCATCGCGGCGGCCATTGCCGGCGCGCTCCTCGCCGTGCCCGCGCTTCGCGTGCGCGGCCCGTATCTCGCGATGGTGACGATCGCTTTCGGCTTCGTGATCGAGCAGAGCGCGGCCGAGATGAAGAGCCTCACCGGCGGCTGGAACGGCATCATGAACATTCCGCGGCCGACGTTCGCGGGCCTCCCGATGGACGAGTTCGGCATCGGCGTTCTCGCGCTCGCGCTGCTCGCGGTGCTGCTCGTGCTGTTCGCACGCCTGCGCGCCAGCACGTGGGGACTTGCGATGCGCGCGACACGCGACGCCGAAGTCGCGAGCCAGTCGATCGGACTCGATCTCGTCGCGATCCGCACCGTCGCGTTCGTCGTGTCGGCCTTCCTCGCCGGCGTCGCAGGCGCGATCTTCGCGATCCTCAGCAACTTCGTGAGTCCCGAGTCGTTTCCGTTTTTCCAGTCGATCACGTTCCTGCTCGTCGTACTGATCGGCGGCGCGGGCACCGTGCTCGGGCCCGTTGCGGGCGCCATCGTCGTCGTGTTGTTGCCCGAACTCCTGTCGTTTCTCGCCGAATATCGGCTGCTGTTCTTCGGCGCGCTGCTGCTGCTCGTGCTGTGGCTCGTGCCCGAAGGGATCATCGGCGCATTCGAGCGACGTCTGCGAAGCGCTGCGACGCGACTTGCGCACGCCGACGATCGGCGCGTCGCCGCATTCCTCGCACGCGATGCAAAGCGATCGGCGCATGGAGGACTGAGCGTCGAGAACCTCGCGATCGCATTCGGCGGGACACAGGCGGTGAAGGATGTGTCGCTTGCCGCGAAGCCGTCGCAGGTGACGAGCATCATCGGACCGAACGGTGCCGGCAAGACGACGCTGCTCAATCTGATCGGCGGGTTCTATCGCCCGGACCGCGGCAAGGTCGCACTGGGCGGCGAAGCCTTGCCGAGCGGCATCACGTACAGGATCGCGCGCGCAGGCATCGCGCGCACGTTCCAGACGACGCAGCTCTTCGCGCGGATGACCGTGCTCGAGAACGTGCTGATCGCGCTGCGCCGCGGCGATCTCGGCGGACTGCGCGAGGCGATCTGGACGAGCGGTGCCGACGACGACGCGCGCGCGCTCGCCGGCGCGCTGCTCGCATTCGTCGGTTACCGCGGCCCGATCGACCGTCTCGCAAGCGAGTTGCCGCACGTCGACCGGCGCCTCGTCGAGATCGCACGCGCGCTCGCGACACGCCCGCGCGCCCTGATGCTCGACGAACCGGCGGCCGGCCTCGGCGAAGGCGATACGAAGCGCCTCGGCGAGCTTCTGCGGCGCATCGCGAAGACGGACGTCGCGGTGATCATCATCGAGCATGACATGAGCCTCGTCATGGGCATTTCGGATCACGTCGTCGTGCTCGATGCCGGCCGGCGCATCGTCGCCGGGACGCCGTCCGACGTACGCGCGAACGCCGACGTGCGCGCCGCGTATCTCGGCGAGGGCGAGCTCGCGATCGCGCGAACCGCAGGACGAAGCGAAAGCGGCGAGATCGTGCTTGCCGTCGACACGGTGGGCGCCGCGTACGGCGCGATTCCGGTGCTGTCGGAGATCAAGCTCGACGTGAAGCGCGGCGAGCTCGTCGCGCTGCTCGGCGCGAACGGCGCCGGCAAGTCGACGCTGATGCGCGCGATCGCGGGATTGCACCGTCCATTGACCGGCCGCGTGCTGCTGCTCGGGCGCGACATCGGCCTCTTTTCCGCGCATCGAATCGCGCGCAGCGGCGTGACGCTCGTGCCCGAAGGCCGCCAGGTATTTCCCGAACTGTCGGTCGTCGACAACATCCTGATGGGTGCGCTCGCGCTCGATCGTCGCGAAGCCGGCGCCGAGGTCGAGCGCGTCATCGCGCGCTTTCCGATGCTCGACAAGCTGCGCGAGCGCCGCGCGGGACTTTTGTCCGGCGGCGAGCAGCAGATGCTCGCGATTGCGCGCGGCCTTGCCGCGCGGCCGCAGATCGTGCTGCTCGACGAGCCGTCGCTGGGCCTCGCGCCGGCGATCGTCGAAGGTCTCTATCGCGTGCTCGAGCAGTTGCGAAGCGAAGGCACGACGATCCTGCTCGTCGACCAGATGGCACGCCTCGCACTGTCGATCGCCGATCGCGCGTACGTGATCCAGTCGGGCCGCGTCGTGCAGCAGGGATCGGCCGACGACGTCCGCAATGATGCGGCCCTCGAGAAGGCGTATCTCGGTTGATGAAGATCGCCGGGCACCGGGTCCTTCGCAACGCGCGTATCGATGGACGCGACGACATCGTCGACATCACGATCGCGGCTGGCCGCATCGGCGCGATCGACGCCGCGGGAAGCGCGCACAACGACGGCGACACGGTCGATGTCGGAGGACGTTATGTCTCGCCGGGGTTCGTCGAAACGCACGTGCACCTCGACAAGTCGTGCATCGTCGACCGTTGCCACGCGCGCGAGGGTACGCTGGCCGAAGCAATCCGCGAAGTCGCGAACGCAAAGGCTGCCTTCACGCCAGACGACGTGCATGCACGCGCCGCCCGCACGCTCGAGCGCGCGATCCTGCAGGGCACGACGCGGATGCGCACGCACGTCGAGGTCGATCCTGGCATCGGATTACGCGGATTCGACGCCGTGCTCGCGCTCGTCGACGAATACGCGTGGGCAATCGACCTCGAGCTCTGCGTATTTCCGCAGGAAGGCCTCACCGACAATCCCGGCACCGAGGAGCTCATCGTCGCGGCACTGCGCCGCGGCGCGCGCGTCGTCGGCGCCGCACCATACGTCGATCGCGATCGGCACGGCCAGATCGACCGCATCTTTGCAATCGCGCGCGACTTCGACGTACCGATCGACATGCACCTCGACTTCACGCTCGACGTCGCGAAAATGGACGTCGAGTACGTTTGCGCGAAGACGCGCGAGCATCGCTACGAAGGGCGCGTCGCGATCGGTCACGCCACCACGCTGTCCGCATTGCCGGCGGCGCGCTTCGATGCGATCGCGGCGATGCTCGCGGACGCCGGCGTTGCCGTCACCGTGCTGCCCTCGACCGACCTGTTCCTGATGGGCCGCGGCATCGATCACGACATCCCGCGCGGCGTGGCGCCGGTGCACCGCCTGGTGAAGGCCGGCGTGAACGCGTCGCTCGCGACGAACAACGTGCTGAATCCGTTCACGCCGTACGGCGACTGCTCGCTCGTCCGCATGGCCAATCTCTACGCGAACATCGCGCAGCTTGGAGCGCGCGACGAGCTCGCGCTCTGTCATCGGATGGTGACCGAGCGCGCGGCGCAGATTCTCGGAACCGGCGATCATCGCGTAGAGGTCGGTGCGCTCGCTGACCTTGTGGTGCTCGATTGCGCAAGCGCCGCGCAGGCCGTGGCCGAAATCGCCGCGCCGCTGTACGTGTTCAAGCAAGGCCGGATGACGGTGAGTCGCGCACCGGCGATGCTGCATCGTCCGTAAGCCGCACGACGATGCGACCGCGAACCGCGCTGCAGGCCGACATCCCAACGGCGCCGCGCAAGCGCGACCCGATGATGACGCGGGACCGCGTGCTCCGCGCGGGCATCGTCGAGTTCTGCCGTCACGGTTACATCGGCGCGCGCATCGACCAGATCGCGAAGCGCGCCGGCTGCAACATGCGGATGATCTACCACTACTTCGGCAGCAAGGAGAAGCTGTACATCGCCGTGCTCGAGCGCGTGTTCGGCGAGCTGCGCCTCGAGGAGAGCCGCCTGCATCTCGGTCACCTCGATCCGGTCACCGGCGTCCTGCGGCTCGTCGAATTCACGATGGATCACCTCGGCAGGCATCCCGAATTCGTCGCACTGCTCGGCAACGAGAACCTGCTGCGGGGCAAATACCTGCGCAAGTCGCAGGTCGTTCCGCGTGCGTCGGCGCCGCTGCTCGAAGCGATCCGCGATCTGCTGGAGCGCGGACGGCGCGAGGGCGTCTATGCGCGCGACGTGGATGCGCTGCAGCTTTACGTCAGCATCCTGTCGTTGTGCTATGTGCACGTGTCGAACCGCTACACGCTGTCGATCACCTTCAATCGCGACATCACCGAACCGGCGTGGCTCGATGCGCGGCGGCGGCACGTGCAGCAGCTCGTGCTCGCGTACCTTTGCAGCAGCGAACCATCGGCCCGGTCGCCATTCTCGAACGCGGCACTCGCTCGCCTGACATAATCTCCGCTCGACGCCTGCGAGGACGAGGCCATGCCCGCCACCACGATGAACCATTTCACGATCCTCACCGACGACGTGCGCACGACGGTCGAGTTCTATCGCGACCTGCTCGGGCTCACCGAAGGAGTGCGCCCGCCGCTGACGTTTCCCGGCGCGTGGCTTTATGCCGGCGACCAAGCGATCCTTCATGTCGTCGGTGGTCGCGAGCGAGACGAGCTCAAGCCGGGCGTCATCGATCACATGGCGTTCTCGGCGACGGATCTCTCCGAGACGCTCGCGCTTCTCGCGTCCCGCAACATCGAGCACACGTGCCGCAGGCTTCCCGGCGCAGGCACGTGGCAGGTGTTCTTCCACGATCCGAACGGCGCACGCGTCGAGCTCGATTTCGCAGCGGACGAGCCGCAACGCGGGGGATGATGTCGCGGCACCGCGCGCCGCCCGAGCTCGCGGTCGATCATCTGGTGGTGGCCGCAGCGTCGCTTGCGAGCGGCGTTGGCTGGATCGAGCAGCGGCTTGGCGTGCGCATGCAACCCGGTGGACAGCACGCCGCGATGGGCACGCACAACGCGCTCGTGCGTCTCGGCCCGACGCTGTACGTCGAAGTCATCGCAATCGATCCATCGGGCGCAACGCCGGCGCGTCCACGCTGGTTCGATCTCGACGAGCCGCGGATGCGTGCACAGCTCGCCGAATCGCCGGCGCTGATCCACTGGGTCGCGCGCACGCGCGACATCGAGGCCGACGTGCCGCAATGTCCGATCGATCTCGGTCCGATCACGACGATGCGGCGCGGCGACTTCGAGTGGCGCCTGACCGTGCCCGACGACGGACACCTGCCGGAACGCGGCCTCGTGCCGTCGCTGATTCAATGGCAGGGCCGGCTTCACCCGGCCGATGCGCTCCCTGACGTGGGGGTACGCCTCGTCGCACTGGCCGGCGAGCACCCGGAGCCCGCCGGCGTGCGGCGCGTGCTCGCCGCGCTGGGGCTTTCCGAAACGCTGAAGGTCACATACGGACGGACGCCGCGACTCGCGGCAATGCTGCGCACTCCGCGCGGCATGGTCACCCTTTGAGGCGCTCGCCCCCGAGTCGCTTCGCAAGCGCCGCCGCGTCCAACGCGGCGCGCGATCCGTGAGAAAAGCGTGAGACGCCCACGCGCATGCTCGGCGCAGGCGCTCTCGCATGTGAGCAACACGCGGACAGCGGGGCGCTTCACCCGTCCATCAAATCAGAGAGGATCCATGCGAGCTCATATGGTGATCGGCGCAATCGCCGCATTGGTCGTAAGCAGCTGGGGCTTCGCCCAGGGAGTTCCGAATCCCCGGCCGGGAGCGAGCACGCCGGTACAAGTCGTCAATGGCCCGTCGAATCCGGTGCCCGTCACGGGCACCATCGGCCTGACGGGCAATGCGAACGTGACGGTGACGAATGCGCCGTCGAATCCGCTGCCGGTCGTAACGCTCAATGCGAACGATTCCGCGCTCAACGCGTTTCAGAAACGCGTGCTGTTCGGGGCGGGCAATCCTGCTGCAGACATGCAGTTCACGATTCCCGCCGGAAAGCGCCTGGTGATTCAATCGATCGCAGCCGAGGTCACGATTGCCACCGGCCAACGCCCGGAAGTATTCCTGGCGCTGGTCTTCGACGGGAAAACGACGACCCTTTACGTGCCGCTGACGTTCGCGGCCACCGATTCCGGCGAAGGAAAGGACTATTACCAGGGACTTCACGCCACGCGTTTTTTCGCTGACGGCGGCACCACTGTCCTCGTAAGCGCGTCGCCCATTGCCTTCTCCCCGGTGAATAGTGTGCTTATCGACATGACCGTCTCGGGTTATCTCGTGGACATGCCTTGAGCACTGAAGCGGCGAAAATCGCCAGCGATTCCGACGGCAATCGATGGGACGGCTAGCCTCGGCGGGCCGTCCGTCATTCGATCGTCTGAATCAGCCGAGCGCGCCGCGGGCGTCGACGCGCCAGATCGCCTTGACGACGTCGTGGCTCACAGCGACCAGGAAGTCGTAGAGGTTGACTGTCGGATCGCAGTGGCCGGGAACGAGCCGCATCCGTTGCCCCAGCGCGAGCGGCGGCGCATCGGGCGCGACGGCGAGCACGCCGTGCTCGTCCGATGCTTTTGCATAAACGAGGCCGGGACGATCGTGAACCACCGGCAATCCGGAGTCGAACGAAAACGCCTTCAGCCCGGCGTCGACGATCGCGCGCTCATCAGCCGGGACGCTCATCACGCTCGCCAGCACGAACAGGCTCTGCTCGAAGCGAAGGTCATCGGCATCGGGAACGTTGCGTCCGTAATCGACATCCATGAACACGTACGACCCCGGCTGCAACTCGTCGTAGATACCGGAGTCGAGCTCGTGCCGCCACGTTCCCGTTCCGGCGCCCGTGACGATCTCGCACTTGATGCCGGCCGCCTCGATCGCTTCGCGCGTCGCACGCGCGAGCGCGGCGGCACTGGCGATTGCATCCCGCCGCTGCTCCGGCGCGCGCAAGTGCTGCGCGGCGCCCTGATAGGCATGCAGGCCGCGAAAGCGCAGCCCAGGCGCACCGGCGGCCGCACGCGCGAGTTCAACGGCAGGCGTGCCGGGAGCGACGCCGCAGCGATGCGCGCCCACGTCGACCTCGACGTAGACATCGATCGTCGCGGCCGAACGCAGCGCGGCCTTCGACAGCGCCGCGAGGCAGGGCTGCGCGTCGACGAGAACGCCGACGTGCGCCGCGCGCGCGAGTTCGGCAAGCCGCGCGATCTTGGCTGGCACGACGACCTCGTTCGTCACCAAGACGTCGCGAATGCCCGCGCCGACGAACACTGCTGCTTCATCGGTTTTCTGGCAACAGATGCCGACGGCGCCGCGCGCGAGTTGCGACTTCGCGATCGCAACGCACTTGTGCGCCTTGGCGTGCGGGCGAAGCCTCGTTCCCTTCGTGGCGCCCGCCATCCGCTCGAGATTGCGTTCGAACGCGTCGACGTCGACGATCAGGGCCGGCGTTTCGATCGCTTCGATGCGGTCGCCGACATGAGCAGGTATCCGCTGCATTCGCCATCCCGCACGCGTGTTCAAGTGTGGATAGAGTGCCTGTGCCTCGCGTCGAGTGTCCAGCGGTGTCCTGTTTCGTGCGACGGATTCGCCATGCGTTCGCAATTTCGCAACGAATACGGTCGCTGCCTGAACCGCGGCGAGCGTCGAACATTGCAAACGTTCCGGTAAAAGTTTCGCCGCCGCGCCCGGCGAAGCGGGACTTTGCCCCTGGCGATGCAGGGCATGAAGCTTGCGCCTCATGCTGTTCGCTTGCGACGCAGGTGTTCGCAGGTCAACAGTCGAGAGGAATGGTCATGGCAAACGGCAGCAACGAGCGCGACCGCAATTCGCGCGACATGCAGAACGACGGACGTTACGGACAGGCAGGGAACAACGAGCGCTATCGGTCAGGCGGTGCAACGTGGCAGGGACGCGGGTCGCAATCGGGAACCTACGAGGATCGCAACGACGCGCAATTCGATCCGCAGGGCGACCGCTCGCGCGAGGGGGCGCGCTGGTATGGCGAGAGCGGGCATGAACAGGGCCGCGAGTACGGACAGGGCCATCAAGGGGGATCGCAATACCAGGGCGGGTCGCATGGTTACGGCGACTCCCAGCGCTACCAGGGCGGCTCGCAGCGTTCCGGTAGCTCCCAGCACTACCAGGGCGGGTTGCAAAGCTACGGCGCGCAGGGCGGCCAATACGGTCAGAACTACGGCGACCAGCGCTTCGGCAATCGCGACTATGGAAGCGAGCGGTACGCAAACCAGGGTTACGGTGCCGAGCGTTACGGCCAGGGCTATGGCCAGGACTACGGCCAAGGATACGGGGGTCAGGGTTACGGCCAGGGGACTTATGGTCAAACCCGTGGCGCGCAGCGCTACGCCGGCCAGGGTTACGGGAATCAGGAGTACGGAGACCAAAGCTATGGCGGCCCGCGCTACGGCGAGGGAACGTATGGTCAGGAAGGGTATGGCGGCCAGGGCTATGGCCAGGGCGGCTACCAGCAAGGCGGCACATCGGGCGGCTATCGCCATCAGCAATCGGGTGCCGGCACGCCATACGGACAGCAGGGACGCCCCGGCGGCTCATGGGGCGGCCAGCAGATGGGCGGCGGTTACGGCTCGTCGACATCCGGCGGCTACGGCTCGTCGTCCGGCGGCTACGGGTCGCCGACATCTGGCGGCTATGGCTCGTCGGGTTACGGCAGCGGGTACGGCCAGCGGCGTTCGATGCGCCGCGGTCCGAAGGGTTACGAGCGTTCCGACGAGCGCCTGAAGGAGGACATTTCCGAGCGCATGTATGCGAACGAAAACTTCGACGTGAGCGAAGTTTCCGTCGAAGTATCGAACGGCACCGTCACGCTGGACGGCACCGTCGACGATCGCTATTCGAAGTACATGCTCGAGGAAATGGTCGATTCGGTTCCCGGCGTCAAGGACGTGGACAACCGGCTGCGCATTCAGCGCGCCGGCGAGCAATCGAGCAGCGGCACGTCGAGCAGCGGCACATCGAGCAGCGGCACATCGAGCAGCGACACGACGAGCAGCACGCGGTCCAGCGGCCGTCGCGGGAACTCGAGCGAGTAGAAGCGCACGATTGGCGCGGCGATTTCGCCGCTCACCGCGAAAAAGCGCCGGCGATTGCCGGCGCTTTTTCATTGCTTCGTCAGTAGATGAAGATCCAGTACGCGAGCGCCGCGACCAGCGCGTACTTGACCGTGCGAAACGCCGTGCGGTTACGCCGCTTCAGGCGCGTGAGCAGGTCGCTGCCCTGGCCGAACAGCGCATAGATCCGATTCAACGCACCCACCGGCTCGTTCTCGGTGTTCTGCGTCGATGCCGCACGAATCACCGTCCGGCTGACGAATCGGTTCACCGCCTGCATCACGCGCGTGCGAAGCGGCCGCTCGACGTCGCAGAACAGGATGATCCGCGTCGTATCGGTCTTGTTCTCGGCGGAGTGGATGAACGTTTCGTCGAAGAGCAAATCCTCGCCATCGCGCCATGAATAGGGCTGGCCGTCGACGAAGATCCGGCATTCGTCGGAATTCGGCGTGACGAGCCCGAGGTGATAGCGAAGCGAGCCGGCAAACGGATCGCGATGGCGATTGAGCTTGCCGCCGGGCGGCAGCAACGCGAACATCGCCGCGTTCACGGTCGGCAGCGATTCCACGAGCGCGACCGTCTTCGGACACGCAGCCTCGGCGGAGGCCAGCGGTTCACCGTACCACTTCACGTAGAAGCGCTTCCAGCCGTTCTTGAAGAACGAGTTGAAGCCGAGGTCGTTGTGTCCGGTAGCCGCGCGGATATGGCCCTCGTCGACCAGCGACAGCGCCTCGTCGCGAATCGTCTGCCAGTTCGCACGCAGCACGTCCAACTCGGGGAGGCTCCGCGGATCGAGGATCGGCTTCGCCGGCACCGCCGAGAACAGGTACATCAGCGTGTTGTACGGCGCCATGATCGTCGAGTGATCGGCGAACTGCTTCGTCAGCTTGTGGCGAACCCGGCCGCGAAAATGCACGTAGAGCGCCGACGCCAGGAAGACGTACAGGACGATGAACTTCGGTGCGATGAGATTGGCGATCACGGCAACGCGACGGGCGCGCGATCGAACGCGCGCGCGTATTGTACGCCCGGACCCGCGTTATTTCGGCGGCTCGGGCGTATTGAGCTGCGCGTAGACGAGCCGGCCGATCGCGAGAAGCTGCGCCTTGTCGAGCTGTCCCGACAGCGCGTAAGCGCAACGATCGTCGATCCAGTAATAGACGCCGATGCCGTCTTCGACCGCATAGCGAAAGGCGGTTTCCTCGGTGCCCGGCGGTTGCTTGCGCGCCTGCAGCGTGAGGCGCTGCTTCGCGGCGTTCTCGTACATGAAGAGCGCCGTCGGCCGCTCGTTGCCGGCGACGAGGCGCCCGCCGACGAGCGAATAGCCCATGCTGTTCAGGTCCGGAGCATGGAGCGGGTAATCGAGACGCTTCGACAGCCACGTGACGAGCCGCTTCTCCTCGGGCGCCCACATCTCGACGGGACGATTGACGTCCGATGCGTAGAGCGCGTGCGTGAACGCCGCCTGGCGCGCGAACGTCGTCGGCATGCCGGCGATCTCGAGTTGCGCGTCACGCCAATACCAGCCGCCACCGAAACCGAGCACGAGCGTGGCGAGGGCCGCAACGCTCGACGCAGCCAGCCATTGCCATGCGCGGCGCGGACCACGCGGCATTCGCGCCGCATCCACCAGTCGCTGCGGCGGCGGTTCGGTCAAAAGCGCGTCGAGTCCGTCGCGAAGCCACGCGTTCTGCCGCTCGATGTCGCGCACCCGGGCCGCGAGCGCCGGATCGGCGGCAAGCGCCTGCTCGACCGCGGCACGCCGGTCCGCCGGCAGTTGCCGGTCGGCAAACGCCTGGATGTCGTCGTCGCTGATCGGGCTCATCATGCGTCGGATGTGGGGGTCATCGAACGATTTTCAGCGGGGTCACCGGATCGCTTTCCGACGCCATCGTGCGGCGCAGCTTCGCGCGGGCGCGCGACAGTCGCGACATGACGGTGCCGACCGGAATCGACAGGATCTCGGCAATCTCCTCGTAACGCATCTCCTCGACCGCGGCGAGCACCAGCACCTCGCGCTGCTCGGCCGGCAATCGCGAGAGCTCGCGCAGCACTTCCTGCAGTTCGACGTGCGCCTGCTGCGGTGCGCGCACCGGAACCTGCCATGCAGCGCCCGCCTCGCCGTCGCCGTCGAGCGAGACGTTCTGCGCATCGCGCGCGGCGAGCGCGCGCTGGTTCACGAATACGTTGTGCATGATGGTGAATAGCCATGCGCGAAGATCGGTGCCCGCAGCCCACAGCCGGCGCTTCTCCCAGCCCCGCGCCAGCGTCTCCTGCACGAGATCGTCGGCGCGCGCGGAATCGCCGGTCAGCACGCGCGCATAGCGGCGCAATCGCGGGATCGCAGCAACGAGATCGGGGTGCGGCAGCGGAGCGTCGGCGCTCATCGTAGGCGGGCCCGCCACGCGGGCCTTCGCAGGCGGCGCCAATGCGCCGTTCACTGCGGTGAGCATGTTACGCCGACCGGCCGCGAGCCGTTACGGCCCCGCGACGTGTGCCAACGACGACGCGCTGGCGCGCGACGCACGAACCTCGACGCGGTTGTCGATCACAGCGACCGCTGCTGCAGGCGAATCGAGTCACGGCACGCCCGCAAACAACCGCTTTGCGGCCGCTATTCCATGAAAGTGTCGGGGATCGGCTACATGAGGATCAGCGTCGCGAGCCCGAGGAAGATGAAGAAGCCGCCCGAATCGGTGACGGCGGTGATCATCACCGACGAGCCGACCGCGGGGTCGCGGCCGAGCTTCATCATCGTCATCGGAATCAACACGCCCATCAGCGCGGCGAGCAGCAGGTTGAGCGTCATCGCCAGCACCATCACGACTCCGAGCAGGAGCTGGCGATACAGCATGACCGCCACGATGCCCATGACGCCACCCCAGACGAGGCCGTTCAACAGCGATACGGCGAGCTCCTTGCGAATCAGCTGGCGCGACTCGCCGCGGCTCACTTGCCCGAGCGCGACGGCGCGCACGATCATCGTGATCGTCTGGTTGCCCGAATTGCCGCCGATGCCGGCGACGATCGGCATCAGCGTCGCGAGCGCGACGAGGCGCTGGATCGATCCTTCGAAGATGCCGATCACGCGCGAGGCGACGAACGCCGTCACCAGGTTCACCGCAAGCCACGCCCACCGGTTCTGGAACGACTTCCATACCGACGCGAAGACGTCCTCCTCGCCGCGCAGGCCCGCGAACGCGAGCATTTCCTCCTCGCTTCGCTCGCGCACGAAATCGAGCACTTCATCGACGGTGACGCGGCCTACGAGCTTGCCATTCGTGTCGACGACGGGTGCCGACACGAGGTCGTAACGCTCGAATGCGCTCGCCGCCGTCTCGACCGGCTCGTGCTGCAAGAGCCGCACGATCGGCGGCTCCATTACGTCGGCCACGAGTGCATCGGGCTCGCTGACGATCAGGCGCCGAAGCGGCAGCACGCCCTGCAGGCGCTCGTCCCGGTCGACGACGAAAACCTGGTCCGTCTGCGACGGCAGCTCCTCGAAGCGGCGCAGGTAACGCAGCACGACTTCCAGCGTGACGTCGGGGCGCACCTGGACGTCGTCGAAGTCCATCCACGCGCCGACCATGCCCTCGTCGAACGACATCGCCGCGCGCAACTGCTCGCGCTCCTCGATCGGCAGACTCTGGAAGACATCGTCGATCACCTCCTGCGGCAGGTCGGGCGCGAGCTCGGCGATCTCCTCGGCGTCCAACGCCTCGGTCGCCGCGACGAGCTCGTCGGTGTTCATCGACGAGATCAGCGATTCGCGAACGGCGTCCGATGCCTCGACGAGTATGTCGCCGTCGCGATCGGCCTTGACGAGGTCCCACACATAGAGCCGCTCGTCGAGCGGCAGCGCCTCGAGCACGTGCGCGATGTCGGCCGGATGCAGGCGGGCGAGGGTCCGCGCGAGATCGGCCTTGTTCTGCCGCGCGACCGCGCTCTCCTCGACCGCGTCGCGCGCGGCCTGTGGCGCGTGTCCGTGCTGCTCGTGGATCAGGCCCTCGACGAGCCTCGCCTTGCGCAAAAGCGACGTGACTTCGGCGAGCGCGTCCGGCACGCGCGCTGGTGCAACCTCCGCACCGTTCGCTTCGGGGGCGGCTCGCGCCCGGGACGGCCCTTCACGCTCGTGCGGCTCGCTGATTCCCTCCGGCATCGGGAAAGCTTACGGCAAGTCAGCGGCCGGCATTCGCGCGAGGATGATGCGAATCTTGCGGTTCAGTCCCGGCGCCGATTGATGATGCTCGTAGAAGCGGGGATTCGGCGCCATCGCGGCAAGACGCGCCGATTGCTCGGACGACAGGCGCGCGGCCGGGACGTCGAAATAGTGCTGCGCGGCCGCCTCGGCGCCGAAGATGCCGCTTCCCCACTCGATCACGTTGAGGTAGAGCTCGAAGATGCGCTCCTTGTCGAGCATCGCCTCGAGCATCACCGTGATGACCGCTTCCTCGCCCTTGCGCAGCCAGGTGCGCGAGCCGGAGAGGAACAGGTTCTTCGCGAGTTGCTGCGTGATCGTCGAGCCGCCTGCGACGATATGCCCGCGCTTCTCGTTCTTCTCGAGCGCGAGCGCGATGCCGTCCCAGTCGAAGCCTTCGTGGTCGACGAACTTCGCATCCTCGGCGGCGATCATCGCGCGCTTGAGCGACGTCGCGATCCGCTCGTACCGGACGAACCGGTAGCGCAGGCGCGCTCGCGGGTCCTTTTCGCGCAACTCGCTCATCCGCTCGGCCATGAACGCGGTCTCGCGCGGTGGATGGTCGCGCCACCACCAGATCATCGCCGCGAAATACGCGTGCAGCGCGACGATCGCCAGCACGCAGAAAGCCGCCGCGAACGCGAGCATCCGCGTCAGCCCGCGCCCGCGCTTCACAACGTCATTCGCTGGAAAGCTCGTTGCCCGGTCCGAACGTCCACCGGCGCGTGATGCTCAGGATGTCGGTGTCGCGGCGGATGTCGTCGGGAAACGGTGCGTAAGGGGCCGCCATCTCGACGATCTTCACCGCCGCCGCATCGAGAATGCGATGACCCGACTTGCGGTTGACCTTGACCTGCTCGACGCTGCCATCGGCGCGGATCGACACGGTCAAAGTCAACGTCCCGTACAGCCTCTTCTGGCGCGCCGCCGCCGGATAGTTCAGGTTGCCGACGCGCTCGACCTTCATCCGCCAGTCCTCGACGTAGCGCGCAAAACGATATTCCTGCGCTTGCGCGCCGATGTTCTTGCGCCGCGGGATTTTCTGGTACTCGGCGAGGTCGCGCGCAATCTTCGCTTCGAGACGGACCACCTCCTGCATCTTCTGAAGGATGTCGTTCGCAGTGGGCGACTCGGTCGGCTCGGGATCGGCGAGCGGCTTCGGCTCGGGCGTCGCGATTGCCGTCGTTGAACGCAACTGCGTCATCATCTCGTGCGTCGTGTTGTCCGGCACTTCCTGCCGGGACGATGCGACCGCGACGTTGCGGCGCGGCGTCTCCGCCAGCGCCGGCAGCGGCGTCTTCGCGCGCCGGTCCTGCTCGGTGTTGCCGCCGCCATCGAGATTGGCCTGCGCGAGCAGATCGGCCTTGACCGGCTTCGACGCCGACTTCGCATTGACGAGTGCGACTTCGAGCGGCGGATTCGAATCGTGGTCGTGCCCGGAACCGATCGTGAAGTGCAGCGTCAGTGCGATCGCATGCAGCGCGACCGAGATGCCGATCGCGATCGCCATCGTCGACCTGCGACGCGGTGCGATCAGCGCCTCGATCGGAATGCGCGCCGGCGGCAGCGCCCCGGCCACCGAAAGCCGCGCCTTGCGTACGGACGACGTCGCGCGCGGCCGCTGGGCAGCCGGGATTTCGTTGACAGGCTTCGACGCTTCGACGCGGCTTGGCAAGGGGGCGCTCGGTTCCCACGGAGCTTCGGCCGGTCGATTGTAGCGTGCCTATGCCACCGTCATGGCGTTTCGAACGTCCCGCCGATCGGTAGGTACGCTCCGCGTGGCGGCGATCCAACGCTTTGGTGAACGCCCGCTTTGTTCGCTGCCCCCGGGGGGCGGACCGGTCGCTCGGGGGGGCCCTTCGCGACCGATGAACATCCCTCCACGCTCGCTTTGCTCGCTGCCCCCCGGGGGGCTGGTCAGTCGCTCGGGGCGGCCCTTCGCGACTGAGGTGCTCAGGCGCCGGCTTGGGCCCGTCCGCCCGGGCCAGCGAAGCGGCACTCGAGCGTGCAGTCGAAAAGATCGATGCGGCCGATCGCGACGCGGATGCGCGTGTCGGGCGCCTGCGCCGGCATGTCGGGCAGGCGCATGATGATCGGCAGGCGATTGAAGCGCACGAGCGTGTCGCGGATCACGGTTGCGTCGCACTCCTCGACGCGCTCCTGCAGCAGCCAGCGCAGGCACCAGTAGTGCTCCATCCGGTCCTGCATCTCGGCGTACTGCGAATAGGTCGCCTCGAAATCGGCCAGCGCCGCGAAGAGCTCGGAATCGTTGTCGCCGTAAGGCGCACGGCCTTCGCCGACGACGGCGAGCAGCTGCTGCTGGTTGACGAGATCGCTGTAGCGGCGAAGCGGCGAGCTCGCCCACAGGTAGTGCCCGACGCCCAGTCCCTGATGCTCGCCCGGGCGCGTGCTCATCTTCACCTTGCCGCCCGACTGCACGCGATAAAGCCCGGGAACGCGCGCAAGGCCGAGCAGCCTGCCGAAGCTGTGGTTGACATGGATCATCAGCTCGGCGACGAGCTTGTCCAGCGGATTGCCGCGGGGACGGGGCAGGATCGTCACGCGTCCCGGCTCGCCGGCGCCATCGCGCTGCCAGTCGACGTCGAAGTTGTAGTCGATGCGTGCGATGTCCGCCTTGCCGCGCTTGTCGGCAAGATGTCGCGCAAGCCGCCAGAGCAGGCGCAATTGCGCCGTCCATTGCGGCTCGTCCGCGGTTGGCGTCTGCGCGAACGCTTCGGTCAGGCCGTCATGACGCAGGTTCGCGGCCATGCGCACGCGCTCGACCACCGTGCGGTGACGCAGTGGGTTGCCTTCGGCGTCGGTTTCGACGTAGAGCGACAAAGCGGGCGGCGTATGCCCGGCCGCCAGCGTGAACCCCTGCACGACGTCGTCGGGGAGCATCGTGATCTTGCGTCCGGGCATGTAGACGGTGGACAGGCGCACGCGCGCGATCGCATCGAGCGGCGTGCCGCGTGCGATCGCAAGCGCGGGGCACGCGATGTGAATGCCGATCTCGCTGCGTCCCTCGCCAAGCTCGCGCACCGAGAACGCATCGTCGATCTCGGTCGTCGAGGCGTCGTCGATCGAAAACGCCTCCACCGGCGCGACAGGCAGCTCCGGCAAGTCCGGCAACGATCCCCAGGCGGGAAAATCGGTGCCGTGCCCGAACGCGTCGACGATGAAGCGGCGGAAGTGATACGCGTGCGACGAGGCGATCGCGCCGCATGCGTGCAGCATCTGCACCGCGCTCATGCGCGCCGCTTCGCACGCGGCATTGAGCGCCTTCCATTCCGGCGCGTTCTTGTCCGGCTTGTAGAGCAGCATGTCGAGCTTCGCCGCGAGCGGCGCCGGCAATCGCCGGGCCTCGAGCTCGGCCGTCCACTGCGCGATCTCGCGCGCCTCGCGCTCCTTGCGCGCGACCGACGCGAGCGCGGCCTTCAGCGCATCGGGCGGCGCGCGGCGAAAGCGGCCGCGGCCCTTTCGATAGAAGTACATCGGCGCGCGTGCAAGGGCGATCGCAACGGCGGCCGATTGCGCCGGCGCCGGCCTGTCGCCGTAGTATTCGCGCGCGAGCTCCTCGAAGCCGAACTCGTCGTCGGGCACCACTTCCCACAGGAAATTCGGATCGAGCTCGGCGACGAGTTCGTGCGCACGGGCGATCGTCTCCGCGGGTGACGGCTCGGCGAAGCGCAGGAGGACGTGCGCGGCCTTGATCTTCTGCCGCTTGCCGGACACGGCTTCGACCTGCAACGACGCGTCGTGATCGGCGAGGAGCGTTCCGGCCTTCAACTGGCCGTCGTCCTCGAACAGCACGTTCATGGAGATTGAGTCGCGCGGGCGGAAGCGATCGACGCCGCGGCGGTGACGAGAGGCCGGATTATACGGGTAGCATCGATACCAGGGATCGGGAATCAGGGATCAGGAATCGGAAACGGGAGGCATCATGGAATATCGCAGATTGGGCAGAAGCGGGCTCGACGTGTCGATCGTCTGCCTCGGCACGATGATGTTCGGCGATCGCACCGACGCGCGCGAGGCGAACGAGATCGTCGCCGCCGCGCAGGATGCCGCCGTCAACTTCATCGATACCGCGGACGTCTATGCGAACGGCGCATCGGAGACGATCACCGGGGCGGCGATCGCCGCCAGGCGCGATCGCTGGATCCTCGCGACGAAGGTCGGCAACGTGATGCCGGGCGACGAGAACCGGTCGCCGTTCACCGGCGGCTCATCGCGCCGCTGGCTCCTCGCAGGGTGCGACGCGAGCCTCGCGCGCCTTCGAACGGATTACATCGACATCTACTACCTGCACGTCGACGACCCGGCGACGCCACTCGATGAAACGGTCGCGGCGATGGGCACATTGATCCAGTCGGGGAAGATCCGCTACTTCGGCATCTCCAATTTCCGCGGCTGGCGCATTGCCGAGCTGATGCGCTGCTGCGAGCGTCAGGGCGTCGCGCCGCCGGTCGTCTGCCAGCCGTACTACAACCTGTTGAACCGGATGCCCGAGGTCGAAGTGCTCGCCGCATGCGATTACTACGGCATCGGCGTCGCGACGTATTCGCCGGTCGCGCGCGGCGTCCTGACCGGCAAGTACGCGGGAGGCGTGAAGCCCGAAGGTTCGCGCGCGTCGCGCAACGACAAGCGAATGATGCAGACCGAGTTCCGCGAGGAGTCGTTCGCGATTGCCGACGCGCTGAAGGCGCATGCCGAGAAAACGGGGCGCACGGCGATCTCGTTCGCGCTCGCATGGGTGTGGGCGAACCGGATCGTCGCGTCGGTGATCGCCGGACCGCGCACGCTCGCGCAATGGCAAAACTACGTCGCGGCGATCGACACGCCGTGGAGCGCCGACGACGAAGCGCTCGTCGATTCGCTCGTACGCCCGGGCCATCCGTCGACGCCGGGGTTCAGCGACCCCCAGTATCCGATCTGCGGCCGGCGCCTCGCGTAGCTATTTCTCGGGTGCCGTCTCGAGCGCCTTGATCACGTCGTCGGTGATGTTGACGGCACGGCCGACGAACGCGGCGTCCTGCAGGATCAGGTCGAAGTGGTTGTCCTTGGCGTACTTCGTCAGCACCTGGTCGAGCCGTGCCTTCAGCTTGTCGAGCTCCTCGAACTGCCGCCCGCGAAGGTCCTCGGCAAACTGCTGGCGCTGCCGCTGCACTTCGCGCGTGCG
>JAICLP010000075.1 GCA_025925475.1 Burkholderiales bacterium
CGAGCTTGATGAGGCGCACCGGCGCGCCCGGCTTCGAGAAATCGCGCTCGAAATGCTGCATGTTGGCGGCGTTGGCGCCGCGGAATGCATAGATCGACTGGTCGTCGTCGCCGACGGCGAACACCGCCGCATTCGGCCCGGTCAGAAGCTGCAGCCAGCGGTACTGCAGCGCGTTCGTATCCTGGAACTCGTCGACGAGCAGGTGCGAGAAGCGTCGCCGGTAGTGCGCGCGGATCGTGTCGTTCTGCGCAAGCAGCTCGTAGCAGCGCAGCAGGAGCTCGGCGAAGTCGACGACCCCCTCGCGCTGGCACATTGCGTCGTAGAGCGCGTAGTGCTCGACCTGCCGGCGCGTGTAATCGTCGCCCGCCTCGACCGCGTTCGGGCGCCGGCCCTCCTCCTTCGCTGCCGCGATGAACCACTGCAGCTCGCGCGCCGGATAGCGCTCGTCGTCGATGTCGTGCGCGCGGTACATCCGCTTGATCAGCGCGAGCTGGTCCTGCGTGTCGAGGATCTGGAAGAGCTGCGGGAGCGAGGCCTCGCGGTAATGCATGCGCAGCATCCGATTGCACAGGCCGTGAAAGGTGCCGACCCACATGCCGCGGATGTTGACCGGCGTGAGCGCCGCGAGCCGCACGAGCATTTCCTTCGCGGCCTTGTTGGTGAACGTCACGCCGAGGATCGACAGCGGCGTCGCCTGCCCGGTGGCGAGCAGCCATGCGATGCGCGTCGTCAGCACGCGCGTCTTGCCGCTGCCCGCGCCGGCGAGGATCAGCGCCGATGCGTGCGGCAGCGTGACGGCTTCGAGCTGTTCGGGATTGAGATTGGCGAGGAGCGGCGAGGTCACTGCGTGTCGATTATAAGTGAACGCTATAATCCGGCCGCTCATGAAACGGGACCTGCCATTCGCGCCGAAGGGCCGCCCCGAGGCGCGAATTCCGCCCCCTGGGGGGCAGCGAAGCGGCGCGAGCCGCGAGCGTGGGGGGATGTCGTGGCGCGAGCGCCGGACGAGACGCCGCCCGTCAACTCGGCGACGATGCGCGCGTTCGTGCACTGGATCCGCGCGGCGGCGCCGTACGTGCACGCATTCCGCGGCAAGACGTTCGTGATCGCGTTTGGCGGCGAAGTCGTCGCCGACGATTCCTTTCTCGGCGTCGTCCACGATCTCAACCTTCTGCACAGCCTCGGCATCCGGCTGATCGTCGCCCACGGCTGCCGGCCGCAGGTCGAGGCGATCCTCGCCGCGCAGAACATCGACAGCCGCTATGCGAACGGCGTGCGCATCACCGACAACGACGCGATGGACTGCGTGCTCGAAGCGGCCGGCCAGGTGCGCGCGCGCATCGAGGCGCTGCTGTCGCTCGGCCTCGCCAATTCGCCGATGGCGGGCGCCCGTAACCGCGTCTCGAGCGGCAACTACCTGACCGCGAAGCCGATGGGGATCGTCGACGGCATCGACATGCAGCTGTCGGGCGAAGTGCGCCGCATCGACACCGAAGCGATCCAGCAGCGGCTCGACGACGGCGACATCGTGCTGATCTCGCCGACGGGCTATTCGCCGACCGGCGAGATCTTCAACCTGACCGTCGAGGAAGTGGCGACGCAATGCGCGGTGCGGATGGATGCGACGAAGCTCATCTTCCTCACCGACGCCGATGGCGTACGCAACGCGCGGCGCCAGTTGCTGTCCGACCTGTCGACGACCGACGCCGAGAAGCTGCTCGCGCGCGCCGACCGGTTGCCGCCCGACATCCGCGTCTACCTGCCCGCCGCGATCCGCGCGTGCAACAACGGTGTCGCACGGGCGCACATCATCAGCCGTCACCACGATGGCGCGCTGCTGCTCGAGCTCTTCACGCGCGACGGCGTCGGCACGATGATCGCGGCGACGGCGCTCGCGCACATCCGCGCCGCGACGATCGACGACGTCGGCGGCATCCTGTCGATCATCGGCCCGCTCGAGGAACAGGGCGTGCTCGTGCGCCGCTCGCGCGAGCGGCTCGAAAGCGAGATCGAGCGCTTCGTCGTCGCCGAATACGACAATCACATCATCGGGTGCGCGGCGCTCTACGCGTTTCCGCAGGAGCGCATCGGCGAGCTTGCCGCCCTCGCCGTGCATCCCGATTTTCGCCGGGAGGGCTACGGCGAGGCGCTGATGAACGAGATCGAGCAGCGCGCGCGCAGGCTCAAGCTCACGCAACTTTTCGTGCTGACGACGAAGACCGCGCACTGGTTTCTCGAGCGCGGATTTCGCACCGGATCGATCGCCGACCTGCCGCAGCAGAAGCAGGCGCTCTACAATTACCAGCGCAAGTCGCAGGTTTACGTCAAGAATCTGTAGCGGACGAAATCCGTCCGCCGCGTGCAGGACAAAGGAACGACGATGGCGCGAATGGTGAAGTGCGTGAAGCTCGGGCGCGAGGCCGAAGGCCTCGACTTCCCGCCCTATCCCGGCGAGCTCGGCAAGCGCATCTACGAGAACGTGTCGAAGGAAGCATGGGCGCAGTGGATCAGGCAGCAGACGATGCTCGTCAACGAGAACCGCCTGTCGCTTGCCGATCCGCGCGCGCGCAAATGGCTCGCCGAGCAGATGGAGAAGCACTTCTTTGGCGGCGGCGCCGAGATGCCCGCCGGGTACGTGCCGCCGACACGCTGAATCCAATCACCGCATGCTGGCGTGCGCCCTGGCCGCGCGCTCGAGCAGGCGTGGCGCTTCCATCCGGTCGGCCCACGACCGGAAGTCCGGCGTCGGACCCTGCCATCGCAGCGCATCGACATCGGCGAAGAGCGGCGCATCGGTGCGCAGCGTCGCCAGCACCTTGAAGCGCAGAGCGAGCTCGCGCTGCACGCCGAGCGCTTTTGCCGGAAAGCTTTCGATCGCGCCGTATCGGCGCAGCATCTGCGCCGCGGTGACGGGGCCGATTCCCGGAATGCCGGGATAACCGTCGGCCGCATCGCCGACCAGCGCGAGAAAGTCGGGAATCAACGGCGGTTCGACGCCGAATTTCCTGCGCACTTCGGCGGCGTCGCGAATCGTCTTGGTACGCCGATCCACCTGCACGACACGGTCATCGCGGACGCATTGCGCGAGGTCCTTGTCGGGCGTCCAGATGCACACCTTGTCGACGTCGGGATCGTCCGATGCAATGCGCGCCGCGGATGCGAGCGCGTCGTCCGCCTCGAGTTCGATCATCGGCCACACGACGACGCCCATTGCGGCCAGCGCGTCCTCGAGCGGGTGAAACTGCGCGAACAGTGCCGGCTCGATGCCTTCTGCGGTCTTGTAGCCGGGCCACAAATCGTTCCGGAACGACTCGATGACGTGATCGGTCGCAACGCCGACGTGTGTCGCGCCCTGCTCGAACATCTGCAACAGCGTCTGCAAGACGCCGATGACGCCGCCGAACGGCCGATCGCGGCCCTTGGTAAACCGGCGCAGGCCGTGGAAGTGGCGAAAGAGCTCGTAGGTCCCGTCGACGAGGTGGACGATCATGCGGCGATCGGGCGCGGGGAGGCAAGCGCGGCGAGTGTATCCGATCGCGATGCGGCGAGGCTCGAGGGAGGCGCGATTGCTGCCTCGTGAACGCGCCTGCTAGACTCGTCCGCATGACACCAACAGCACCGATCAGCCGCTATCCGGTTCCGAAACTCGACGATCTGCCCGACGACATTCGCGCACGCATCGTCGAGGTGCAGGACAAGGCCGGGTTCATCCCGAACGTCTTCGTCACGCTCGCGCATCGGCCCGACGAGTTCCGCGCGTTCTTCGCGTACCACGATGCGCTGATGCTGAAGGAAGGCGGCCTCACGAAGGCGGAACGCGAGATGATCGTCGTCGCGACGTCGGGCGCGAACGACTGCCTCTACTGCATCGTCGCGCATGGTGCAATCCTGCGCGTCTATGCGAAGAATCCGCTCGTCGCCGATCAGGTGGCCGTCAATTACCGGAAGGCCGACATCACGCCTCGCCAGCACGCGATGCTGGCGTTCGCGATGAAGGTCGCCGTGAACAGCGCGTCGATCGACGATGCCGACTTCGCGGCGCTGCGCGAGCACGGCTTCGCCGACGAGGACATCTGGGACATCGGCGCGATCGCGGCGTTCTTCGCACTCTCGAACCGGATGGCGAACATGATTTCGATGCGGCCCAACGACGAGTTCTACGCGATGGGCCGCGCGCCCCGCGCGGAACGGGATCCGGCGATGGGCCGTCGATCGCGCGGCGCTTGACCGGTCCGCTCTTCGCAAGCCATGTCCATCTCGTCGCGACGCTCGCCGCGGCGCTCGTCATCGGCGCGTTGATCGGCAGCATCGGCATCGGCGGCATCCTGCTTGCACCGTGGCTGATCGGCGTCGTCGGCCTCGACGTGCGCGACGCGATCACGATCAGCAGCGCGAGTTTCGTCGCGACGGGCCTGGCAGCGCTCGTGCTGTTCGCGCGCGGCGAGCGCAAGCATCTCGCACACGGATGGCCGCTGATCCTCGCCACGATTCCCGGCGCATTCGTCGGCGCCGTGGCGCTCGGCTTCGCGTCGAAACGCCTGTCGCTTGCGGTGCTCGCAACGCTGTTGATCGCAACCGGCGTGCGCGTGCTCGCCGGTCGTATGCCGCCGCAGAGCGATGGCGAGGCGCGTTCGGTACGCGCCGACTACGCGGTCGGTGCAATCGGTGGGTTCGTTTCCGCGCTGACCGGCACCGGCGGCCCGATGGTGCTCGTGCCGATCCAGATCTGGCGCGGCGCGCCGCTTCTCGCCGCCGTCGCGATGGGCCAGGTCGTGCAGCTTCCGATCGCGGCGACCGCGACGCTCGGCAATTTCATGAGCGGCGGCGTCGACATCGTTGCGGCGGCATTCATCGGTGCGATGCTCGTTCCCGGCGTGATCGCGGGCAACAGGCTCGCGCAAGCGGTGCCGCTCGGGACATTGACGCGCGTCGTCGCGGTGCTGCTGGTGGCCGTCGGCGTCTGGTTTGCGAGCGACGCGATCGGCTGACCCGCTAAACGTACCGGCTGAACCAGTCGACCGTTCGCCGCCATCCGTCTTCCGCGGCGTCCTTCCGATAGCTCGGGCGGTAGTCGGCGAAAAATCCGTGCGGTGCACCGGGATAGGTGACGATCTCGACGGTCTTGCCCGCCTTTTTCATCGCAGCGTCGATCGCAGTCGTCGTATCGACGGGAATGCCCGGATCGTCGCCGCCGTAGAGTCCGAGCACCGCTGCGCCGATATTGGGCACGATGTCGAGCGCGGTCCGATCGCCGGCATGATAGGTGCGTGAAACCGGTCCGTACCAGGCGACGGCCGCCCTGACGCGCGGATCGTGGCCCGCGTACATCCACACGATGCGCCCGCCCCAGCAGAAGCCGGTGATGCCGAGCCTCGACGTGTCGGCCTTGCCCGTCGACTTCGCGTAGTCGACGGTTGCATCGAGGTCACGCATCACCTGCGCATCGGATACCTTCGACACGATGTCGCGGATCAAGGCGCCGGTGTCGGCGATCTTCGACGGGTCACCCTGGCGCACGTAGAGGTCGGGCGCGATCGCGAAGTAGCCGAGATTCGCGAGACGGCGGCAGATGTCGCGAATCCATTCGTGCACGCCGAAGATTTCCTGCACCACGAGAATCGTGGGGGATCCGCTGCCGGTCGCGGGCATTGCCCGATAGGCCGGCATGTCGCCGTCCGCGATTCGCACGTTCACCTCGCCGGCGACGAGTCCGTCCGCGGATGTCTTGATCGTGGTCGCTGCCATCTCGGCTTTCAGGATTCGTGCACGACGTGACCGCCGAGGAGCGTCGCACGCATCCGGCCGACGACTTCGAGACCGAGGAACGGCGTGTTCTTGCCCTGACTTCGCAGCGCCTCGGCACGCACGGTCCACGGCTGCGTCGGATCGAACACGCAGACATCGGCGGGCATGCCCGTCGCGAGCGACGGCACTTCGAGCCCCAGAATCGACGCGGGCTTCGTCGTGATGCGGGCGAGCGCGTCGCCCAACGAAATCTGCAGCGCGGCAGCCCATTGCAGCGTGAGCGGCAACAGCAGTTCGAGCGCACTCGCGCCAGGCGCGGCCTCGCCGAACGGTACCTGCTTGCCGTCCTCGTCGACCGGCGCGTGATCCGAGCAGATCGCGTCGATCGTGCCGTCCTGCACGCCGCGCTGCAGCGCTTCGCGATCGCGGGTGCTGCGCAGCGGCGGCATCAGGTTCGCGCGCGCATCGAACCAGCCGATGTCGATGTCGCAAAGGTGCAGATGATGAACGTCGACGTCGCACGTGATCGGCAAACCCTCGCCCTTCGCGGCGCGCACCATCTCGACCCCTGCGGCCGACGACAGCCGGCACAGGTGCACGCCGACGCCGGTCGAACGCACAAGGCCGAATAGCTTCGCCAGCGCAAGCGTTTCGGCCGCAACCGGAATGCCCGGCAAGCCGAGCCGCGTCGCCACTTCGCCGTCGTGCGCGATGCCGCCTTGCGCGAGAAATGGATCCTGCGGCCGCAACCAGACGCGGTGGCCGAACGTGCCCGCGTACTGCAGCGCGCGCTGCAGCATCAGCGTATCGTTGACCGGCTCGTCGGCCTGCGAGAACGCGACACAGCCGGCTTCGGTCAGCTCGCCCATCTCGGTCAGCGTGGTTCCCTTGAGGCCGACCGTCAGCGCGCCGACCGGATAGACGTGCGCGATGCCGATCTGACGCGCGCGATGCTTCAGCATCTGGACGAGGCCGGGCTCGTCGAGCGGTGGATCGGTGTCCGGTGGACACGCGAGGCTCGTGACACCGCCCGCCGCCGCCGCTGCAAGCTCCGATTCGAGCGTCGCCTTGTGCTCGAGGCCGGGCTCGCGCAGCCTCGCGGCGAGATCGACGAAGCCGGGACTCACGACGCAGCCGGTTGCATCGATCACGCGGTCGGCCTCGAAGCTTCGCGGCCGCTCGACGAAGCCTTCGATCACGCCGTCGCCGACGAAGAGCGAGCCGATGCGATCGACGCCCTGCGCGGGATCGACGAGACGGCCGTTGCGGATCTCGATTCTCATCGTCAGTCGTGAAGGGCCGCCCCGAGCGATTGACCGCCCCCCGGGGGGGCAGCGAGCGCGTGAGCCCGACGGGCCGCCCCGAGAACGAACACCCGAGTGCGCAGCACGAGGCTCGTTGAGCCGAGCGTGGGGGGCATCCTGGTTCAGTCGTGAAGGGCCGCCCCGAACGACTGACCACCCCCCGGGGGGGCAGCGAGCGGAGCGAGCGTGGGGGGCATCCTAATTGCCGGCAACGATCGAGAGGACCGCCATCCGCACCGCGATGCCGAACGTCACCTGCGGCAGGATCACCGAGCGTGCGCCGTCGGCGACCGTCGAATCGATCTCGACGCCGCGATTCATCGGTCCCGGGTGCATCACGATCGCATCGGGCTTCGCCAGCGCGAGCTTCTCCGCCGTGAGGCCATAGTGCTTGAAGTACTCGCCGGCGGACGGCAGCAGTGCACCCTTCATCCGCTCGTTCTGCAGCCGGAGCATGACGACGACGTCGCAGCCGCGCAAACCTTCGCGCATGTCGTTCACGACCTCGACGCCGAGCGCCTCGACGGCGGTCGGCAGCAACGTGCGCGGACCGATCACGCGCACGCGGGGCACCTGCATCGTCGTCAGGCCATGGATCAGCGAGCGTGCGACGCGCGAATGCAGGATGTCGCCGACGATCGCGACGGTGAGGTCGCGAAATTCCTTCTTGTAGTGGCGGATCGTGTAGAGGTCGAGCAGCCCCTGCGTCGGATGCGCGTGACGGCCATCGCCGGCGTTGACGACGTGCACGTGCGTACGCCCCGTTGCGTTCAGGTGCGATGCAATCAGGTGCGGCGCGCCGGACTGCGAGTGGCGCACGACGAAAAGATCGGCGTTCATCGCGCACAGGTTGTCGACGGTGTCGAGCAGCGTCTCGCCCTTCGACGTCGACGACACGCCGATGTTCAGGTTGATCACGTCGGCGGACAGTCGCTTCGCGGCGATCTCGAACGTCGTGCGCGTGCGCGTCGAGTTCTCGAAGAACAGGTTGAACATCGCCTTGCCGCGCAGAAGAGGCACCTTCTTCACTTCACGCTCGGCGATCGACACGAACGGCTCCGCCGTGTCGAGGATCTGCGTGACGATCTCGTAGGGCAGGCCCTCGAGCGTCAGCAGGTGCGTCAGCTCGCCGTTGCGGTTGAGCTGTGGATTGCGCGTCATGGGTGGTGGTTCCCCCACGCTTGCCGCTTCGCGGCCGCGCTGCCCCCGGAGGGGGCGCAATTCGACCCTCGGGGCGGCCCTTCGGGTCTCATGTCCGGCGGGCGCGCGGCTCGGCGCGCTCGCGCCGCCGCGTGGGCTCGACGGCGAGCGACAGCGTGCCCGCATCGTCGCGCGACAGGACGACCGACAGATCGCGCGCGACGGCCAGGCGCGTGCCGGTATAGGTGGCCTCGATCGGGAGCTCGCGTCCGCCCCTGTCGACGAGGACGGCCAACTCGATGCGCTCCGGACGGCCGAAATCGAAGAGCTCGTTGATCGCGGCGCGGACGCTGCGTCCGGTGAAGAGCACGTCGTCGACGAGCACGATCGAGGCGCCCGCGACGTCGAACGGCAGCGACGTGCGCTTCGCGTTGGGCTTGAGGCCGGAGATCTCGTAGTCGTCGCGATAGTAGGAGACATCGATGAAGCCGAGCGGATGCGCGCCGGGCAGGAGCGTTGCGAGCCGCTCGGCAAGCCATGCGCCGCCCGAGTAGATGCCGACGAGCGCGGCATCGTGCGCGACCGCGCCGCGCATGCGCTCGACGAGCGCTGCGAGCGCCGCTTCGGCGTCGGGCAGCGCTTCAGTCGTCATCGCGGTCGAGCCACGCTTGCAAAATGATTTGCGCGGCCACCTGATCGCGGAGCACGCGATCGGCACGGCGACCACGCCGCTGCGCCGCCAAGGCGCTCCGCGCGACTTCGCTCGTGTAGCGCTCGTCCTCGAGCGCGACGGGCAGCGCGTAGCGGCGCTCGAGTTCCCGCGCGAACGCGCGCGACTGCGCCGTCATCGCATGCGCGGTGCCGTCGGCATGCAACGGCAGTCCGACGACCAGTTGCTGCGGCCGCCATTCGTCGACGAGTGCCGCGATCGCATCGAAGCCGCGACTCGCGTTGTCGGCCGCAATCGTCGCCAGCGGATGCGCGGCACGCGTCAACGTGTTCCCCACGGCGACGCCGATGCGCCGCGTGCCGAAATCGAACGCGAGCACCGTCGCGTCCGCTTCCCTGCGCACGCGCCGCTCACCCGTGACCGGCGGTATCGGAGAGCCGCGAGAAGTCGATGCCGAGCAGGCGCACCGCGGCAGGCAGCCGGCGGTCGGCCGGCAGATCGAAGAGCAGGTTCGCATCGGCCTCGACGGTCAGCCACGCGTTTCTTGCGAGCTCCTGCTCGAGCTGGCCCGCCTGCCATCCGGCGTAGCCGAGCGAGACGAACATATCCTTCGGTCCCTCGCCGCGGCCGGCGGCTTCGAGGACATCCTTCGATGTCGTCAGGCCCACCTCGTCATGGATCGGCAGCGTCGACTGCCAGTTGCCGATCGGGCGATGCAGGACGAATCCGCGGTCGAGCTGCACCGGGCCGCCGAAATGCACATGCGCTTCGGACAGCGCGCCGTCCTCGAGCGGAATGTCGATCTGCTCGAACAGTGCCGACAGCTTGAGATCGATCGGTTTGTTGACGACGATGCCGAGCGCCCCCTCGGGGTTGTGCTCGCAGACGTAGGTGAGCGAGTTCGCGAAGTGGGGATCGGCCATGGCGGGCATGGCGATCAGGAAGTGATGTGTGAGGTTCATGCGGTCGCCCACCCCGCGATTGTAATCGGGCCCCAAAGGCGCGGACAAATCCGTTGCATTTTCGCCCGGGCGGGGTCCTCCGCACGTCATCGCTCGCTTGCCAAATGCGAATGCGAATGGTTATCATACACGTTGCCGACCAACCTTGTGGGTCCACCGTGTTCCTTCGTATCGCATCGATCGCCGTCGCGATCGGCGCCGGCACTGCGCAGGCCGCCAACGAGCCCGAGTTCGCGCTGACGCTCCACGATCACAAATTCATGCCGACCGAAATCCGCGTTCCGGCGAACGTGAAGGTCAGGCTCGTCGTCGACAACCAGGACGCGACGCCCGAGGAGTTCGACAGCCATGCGCTCAATCGCGAAAAGGTGATTCCGGGCAAGGCGAAGGCGACGATCTACATCGGCCCGCTCGCCCCTGGACGCTATCCGTTCATGGGCGAGTTCAACGCGGCGACCGCGCAAGGCGCGGTGGTCGCGCAAGCGCTGCCGAGCCGCCTCAAAGCGCGAATTCCACCCCCCGGGGGGGCAGCGATGCGGCGAAGCCGCGAGCGCGGGGGGATCATGCAAGCGCGCCGATGACGGCGCAACGGGGCCGGCGAATCAAACGACGTCTTGCGGTTCTTGCCGCGGCACAGGCTTTCGTCCTCGCACCGCTCGCGTACGCGGATCCCGACGATTACGTGGCAGTCCCCGGCGTCGAATACGGCGAGCGCGAAATCGAGTTGCGGCTCGGCACCGTGAGCGCGACCGACGAGCATCGGCAATCGGCGGCGTCGCTCGCGTTCGGCTACGGCGTCACGTCCTGGTGGGCGACCGAGATCTACGGCAAATGGCATCGCAGCGGCGCGACGAGCTTCGATGCGATCGAATGGGAGAACCGCTTCCAGTTGACGGAGCCCGGCCAATACTTCGCCGATTTTGGACTGCTCGTCGAGATCGAGCGTCCGCGCGATCGTGCCGAAGGCTACGAGCTTCGCATCGGGCCGCTGATGCAAAAGGACTTCGGCCCGGTGCAGGCGAACTTCAACCTGCTGCTCGAGCGGCACTACCATGCAAGCGAGCCGGAGGAGACAGAGCTCGGCTATCAGTGGCAGTTGCGATATCGCTGGCGGCCCGAGTTCGATTTCGGCGCACAGGGCTTCGGCGATGTGGGCCCATGGAACGACTGGGAGCCGAGGCGAGAGCAGCCGCACATCGCCGGACCTGCCATCTTCGGACGCTTCAACCTCGGCGGCCGGCAGGTGCTGAAGTACGACGCAGCAGTGCTGTTCAAGCTGACGAGCGCGGCACCTTCGACGACCCTGCGCGCGCAACTCGAGTACGAGTTCTAGATGTGAAGCGTCAACAGGCTGTTTCGGAAAGGGTCGCGGCTGTGCGATCGCGGCCTAGCGCAGGATGCGCCGATCCTTGCCGATGACCGTCAGCTCGACGAAGTTGGACCCGTTGTGCTGCGCCGACGTGTAGCTGACCGGAAAGCCGCCGACGTCGAGATTGTGCAGCGACTCGAGTGCGTCGACGAAGCGTTCTCGCGTCACGTTCGGACCGGCGCGGCGCAGTCCTTCGACGAACACACGCGCCGCGATGTAGCCTTCGAGGCTGCCGAAGTTGTAATCGCTCTTGCCGGTCGATTCGGTGAGATCGTGCTGGTATTCGCGCACCAGCGGCGAGCCGAGATTCCACGGGAACGGCACGACCTGCGAGATGCCGACGCCGCGACCCTCGTCGCCGAGCTCGTCGGCGAGCGCACGGGTGCCGACGAATGACACGTTCATGAACTGCGGGTTCTGGTCGGCCTTCTTCATCTCGCGGATGAACGCCGCGCACGACTTGTACGCCGAGATCATGATCACCGCCTGCGGCTCGATCTTCGAGATGTCGCGCACCGCGTCCGACACGGCGACCGAATTGCGCTCGACGGTTCCGACGCCGGAGATCTGCAGCCCTCGCTTCTTCATTGCCGCCTCGACGCCGGCCAGGCCGGCCTTGCCGTACGAGTCGTTCTGGTAGAACACGGCGACGCGCGAAAGGCCCAGCTGCGTCACGAGATTGACGAGTGCCTCGGTCTCGGCGTTGTAGCTCGCGCGAATGTTGAAGATGTAGCGGTTGACCGGCGTGCGCAACAGCTCCGCGCCGCTGAACGCGCCTACGAACGGGACCTTCGCCGCGGTGAAGATCGGCTTCGACGCTTCCGACGTCGGCGTACCGACGTAACCGAGCAGCGCGAACACCTGATCGGTCTCGATCAGCGTGCGCGTGTTGGCCGCAGCGCGCGTCGCCTCGTAGCCATCGTCGAGCGACTTCAGCGTCAGCTGGCGTCCATTGACGCCGCCGACCTTGTTGACGCGTTCGAAATACGCGAGGATGCCCTTGCGCATTTCCTGGCCGAGGTCGCTTGCGGGACCGGTCAGTGCGGCCGATTGTCCGACGAGAATGCCGTTCGGCGTCACTCCGGGCTCGGCCGACGCGACGATCGCGACGCCGAGGGAAGCCGCACCCACGAGCGCTTGCCATTTCCGGATTGCC
>JAICLP010000015.1 GCA_025925475.1 Burkholderiales bacterium
AAATGGTAGAAAAAGCCCTTGTAGCCCGACATCCCCCGCTGATGCGTGCCCTGCGGCGCGTGGTAGAGGAAGCGCAGCGTGGTGAGCACGCGCTGGCGTGCTTCCTTGCGCGTCACATAGCCGCGCTCGACGCCGATCGGATACGACATGAGGCCGAAGCCGACCGCAGCGATGCTCGCGAACGACGGCGTCGGATAGCGATCGGGAATGAGCCCGTTCTTCGGATTCGCCGTATCCCAGAAGAAGCGGAACGTGCGCTCCTCCAGGTCGATCAGGATCGGCTCGACGAGCGGGCTGCCGTGCGGCGGCGGCGTCTCGCGCAGCGCGCCATAACGAACCGGCATGTTCTTGCCGTACGCGACGGCGCGATCGTCGAGCGACGCCACGGCCGCGATCGCGAGCGCGACGCCACAAAGCAGCGCGACCAGCCAACGGTGCCGGGTTGAAGGGCGAATCATGTCAATGTCATTTCCGGATTGCCGCGAAGGAGACCGGAAATGTCGCCGGCGGGCGACGGCCCGCCGCCAAAACCCGGATCCGACCGATTTGCGGTCGAAACCGGCGACGGACGATCAAAAGGGATACATCAGCGTCACGCCCACCTGCCGGTACGCGTAATCCGGTGCATCGACGTAGCCGGTCGAGCGACTGTAGAGCGCGTAAAGCGCAAGCCGCAAGCGCTCGGTGAGCGCGCCTTCGGCGCGCAACTCCGCGACGCGCACCGGATGATCGTCGGTGCCATTGATCGTCTCGCGGCCGAAACCGAGCGAGCCGCTCAGCGTCCAACTGCCGAAATGACGCCGCATGCCGACCGCGCCCTGCCACTGGCGATACCGATCGGGATTGAAATACGCACCATCGACATCGCTCTTGCGGCTTTCGTAACCGCGATAGCGCAATTGCACATTGACGCCGTAGTCCGGCGCGACGAGCCAGATCAGGCGCCCGCGCCAGTGCACGCGCGCATTCCCGTCGGTGAACGGTTGATAGCCGGCGAGCGCCACCGCGGTGAGGCGCTCCGCGAACGTGTACTCGCCGCTCGCCGCGACGAATCCGTAGGCGACGCCGCGATCGATCGCCCTCTGCGTGGCAACGACGTCGGCTGCGCCGATCAATTCGACGCCGGTGTTCGCCGTCGGCTTGAGGTCCCACGTCGCATCGGCAACGGCGCGCGTATGACCGGTCACCTGCACCAGCCCCGCCTCGGCATTGACGCCGGCGAGCGTCGCCGGATCCTGGTTGCGCCACAGCGCGACGATGCCGTTCGCATCGCGATGCCAGTCGTCCTGCGAATAGTGCGTCGTCTGCACGGCAACGCCGACGTGATCGACGTACGACGCGTACGGATAGAGACCGCCGATGCGAACGCGCGTCGCATGGAAGCCGTCGGTATCGCTCGCGATGTCGATGTTGCCGAGCGCAGCGGTCGACTGTGCGTGTGCGCCAGCCGCCAGCACGAGCGCCAGCCAGGCGACGACCAAGCGCGTCACTTCGTGCCCCAGGTCTTGCGCAGGCCCAGCACTTCGGAGAAATAGCCGGCGACGCACGCGGGCTGCAGGATCAGGCTGTAGACGAACGCGTAGGTGAGGAAGCCGCCCAGGTTGCGCCGCACGCGAAGCCCGTTCGACGCGAACATCTGCGAGCCGACGCGATACATCACGTAGTTGATGCCGAGCGCCATCGGCAAAAGCGCGAGCGTCAGCGGACCGGCGATCCAGTAGATGCCGAAGAGCGCGAGGATCACGCCCGGAATGAAGAACAGCGTGTAGGCGAGGTCGAGCCACGGGAAGGCCAGGTTCCACCAGACGAAGAGCGTCGAGAGCCTCGGCTTCACGAGGATGTCGGGGAACTGCCGAAACGCCTCCATCATCCCGCGCGCCCAGCGTTGCCTCTGCCGCACGAACTGGTGCAGCGTATCGGGTGCGTTCGTGAAGCAGCACGCATCCTCCGCGTGACCGACGCGCCAGCCCTTGCGCAGCAGGGCCCACGTGAGCACGATGTCCTCGCCGACGCAATCGACCCAGCCGCCCACCTCGCGCAGCGCGGCGCGCTCGTACAGCGAATAGGCGCCCTGCGCGACGAGCGTCCCGTGATAGAGCGATTGCACGCGCTTGATCGCCGCGATGCCATGAAAATAGTCCCACTCCTGCGCCTTCGTCACCCAGTTGCGGCGCGAATTGCGCACGAGCATCGTGCCGGCGACGGCGCGGGTGTTGGGCGGATCAGACAGATAGCGCTCGACAAGATTGCGCAGGGCGTCGCGATAGAGGAACGAATCGGCGTCGAGCGTGACGATCAGATCGAAGTGCGCTTCCGCGAGACCTCGATTCAACGCTGCCGACTTGCCGGCGTTTTGCGGCTGCCGGATCAGATGCAGCCAGTCGTGGTCGCATGCGTCGACGATCGCGGCAGTGCGGTCGCGCGAGCCGTCGTCGACGACGAATACCTCGAACGCGCCCGGATAATCCTGGTTCGCGATCGAGTGCAATGTATCGGCGATCGATGCTTCCTCGTTGTACGCGGCGATCAGGATCGACACGGCCGGATAGCGGCTCGGCTTGCTGCGCGCCGGGCGCCGGTCGAGCATCAGGCTCGAGATCAGGAACGCGTTCATGAATCCGGGCACGAGTGCGATGCCCCCGACGCCGAGCATCGCCAATGGCGCACCGATCCGCGACGAGAGCTCCGCGATCCACGGCAGCGCGATCAACAGCGTCAGCGCGAACCACGTGCCGCTCGCCACGAATGCGACGGCGAACTTGCCATTGATGCCTACGTAGAACGGCGCGTTCGACGTCGCGCGCTCGGCCGAGGCAAGCGTGCTCGCGCTGTCGTACGCAATGCCGGCCACGGGACGGATGACGGCCCGCGCAAGCGCCATTTCGCCGCTGCTCTTCGGTGCCGGTTGAGGATCGAGCGCGTCGCGTTCGTTCGCTACGCGATCCTCGGGAGGCAGGAGTGGGTCGTGTCGCATGCTGCGCGACACACGGCAAGTCGCGTGCCATACTCGAAGCCGTTGCGCGAAACGGATCGCTTCGCCGATCGAACGGATTGCGCGCTACAACACGTAACGCACGCCAGCCTTCGCAAGCAGGACCGCGCCATCGTGGACGCAGACCCCTTCGCCGCCGAGATCGATGCGCATCGCCGCTACCTGCTGCGCATTGCGCGGCTGCAGCTTCGCGACGGCGATCTTGCCGAAGACGTCGTGCAGGAGACGCTCGTCGCCGCGTTGTCGGCGCGGCAGAGCTTCTCGGGTCGCTCGTCGGTGCGCACCTGGCTGACCGGCATCCTCAAGCACAAGATCATCGACGCGATCCGCCAGAAGAGCCGCCGTCCAATCGCAGCCGCGTCGTTCGACGACGAAACCGATCTCGAAACGTTCGATCCGATGTTCACCGATGCCGGCGCGTGGGAGGCCCCGCCCGCCGACTGGGGCGATCCGGAAAACGCGCTGTCGCGCCAGGAGTTCATGGAGGTGCTCGGACAATGTCTCGAGCGCCTGCCGCCGGCCACGGCACGCGTTTTCATGATGCGCGAGATCCTCGAGCTCGAGAGTGACGAAATCTGTAAGGAATTGACGATCACGGCGAATAACCTCTGGGTGATCCTGTACCGCGCGCGAATGTCGTTGCGCCAGTGCCTCGAGCAGAACTGGTTCGCCGGCGCGGCGCGCCGCTGACCATCGGGGGGACGATGCTGCTGCACCGGCTGACGCATCTGGTCTCGTGCAGGGAAGCGAGCCGGCTTCTTTCGCAACGCGAGGAGCAGCGGCTTGCCGCCGCCGAGCGGATCAAGCTCGCGCTGCATCTTCGCGCCTGCGAAGCGTGCACCCGCTTCGCACGCCAGCTCGCATTGATCCGCGAGGCGCTCGCCCGCTATCGCGCCCGATCATGATCAAGCTGACCGTCAACGGTCTCGCTACCGACGTGGACGCCGCGACCGTCGCCGAACTCGTCGCGACGCTCGGCCTCGCCGGCAAACGCATCGCGGTCGAGCGTAACGGCGAGATCGTGCCCCGCAGCCGGTATGCAGAAACGCCGCTCGCGTCCGGCGATCGGCTGGAGATCGTTGGCGCCATCGGCGGCGGCTAGATCGTTTCAAAATCGGCTGCGCGGTCCGATAGACGTTGCAGCGAACGCCGCTTCGCTTAACGCTCGCTCCGCTCGCATTAGCGTTCGCCGCGGTAAAGCTTCCGTGTCCTCGCTCGCCCCTCGCTGTACGTCTCAGTACTATCTCGGGGCTCGCTGCGGGCCTTCGCGCTCTCGGCCCGCTCGCGCGATTTTGATGTGGCTCGGGCGGCGTAGCAGGGGCGTAAAATTCGCGGGATGAACGCGCCTCACGACCCCGCAGCACTCGCCGACCCGCTCGTGATCGCCGGCCGTGCGTACCGATCGCGACTTCTGGTCGGCACCGGCAAGTACCGCGATTTCGCCGAGACACGCGACGCGATCGTCGCATCGGGTGCCGAAATCGTCACCGTCGCGATACGGCGCACGAACATCGGACAGACCGCTGGCGAAGCCTCGCTCGTCGACGCCGTGCCGCCGTCGGAATTCACGTACCTGCCGAACAGCGCGGGCTGCTACACCGCAGACGAGGCGGTACGGACGCTGAAGCTCGGCCGCGAGCTGCTCGACGGCCACGCGCTTTGCAAGCTCGAAGTGCTTGGGGATGCGCGCTCGCTGTATCCGAACGTCCGCGAGACGCTCGTCGCCGCCGAAAAGCTCGTCGCCGACGGGTTCCACGTCATGGTCTATACGTCGGACGATCCGATCGTCGCGCGCGAGCTCGAGGCGATCGGCTGCGTTGCGATCATGCCGCTCGCGTCGCTGATCGGCTCCGGCATGGGCATCGTCAATCCGTGGAATCTGCGACTGATCCTCGAGCACGCGCGCGTGCCGGTGCTCGTCGATGCGGGCGTGGGCACCGCGTCCGATGCGACGATCGCGATGGAGCTCGGCTGCGCCGGCGTGCTGATGAACACGGCGATCGCGAAAGCGCGCGAGCCGGTGCGGATGGCGCGCGCGATGAAGCTCGCCGTCGAGTCGGGACGCGAGGCGTTTCTCGCCGGACGCATGCCGCGCAAGCTCTACGAAGCCACACCGAGCTCGCCTGCAGCGGGGCTGATATGACCCCCCCACGCTTGCGGCTTTGCCGCTTCGCTGCCCCCCAGGGGGCGGAATTCGCGCTTTGAGGCGGCTCGGCAGCGCTCATCGCTTGAATCGGGCAAAGCGCCTGCGCGGGTATGCGTGGTCCGCGCTCGTCGTCCTGCTCGTGCCCCTGCTTGCGCACGCGACGCCCCTCTCGCGTGCGCAGCTCGTTGCGCTTTGCGCGGACGCCGAGGACCAGGCGCAATGCGGCCGGCTCGTCGAGGCGCGGCAGTTGCGTTCCGTGTCGCGCTTCGTCGAGCGCGACGGCGACGAATTGCGCGTCCAGCTCTCGCCGTTCGGCCTCTCGGTATTCCACGACAGCGTGAATCCGACCGGCGCGACGACTTACGCCGTCTGGGACTATCTCGACAATCTCGACACGCTGGTGCTGTTCACGACGCGCGGCGAACGCACCGGCTTCCTGCTGGTGCAGCGGCGAGGCGGCGAGGAAACGCGCGTTCCGTCGGAGCCGGTCGTCTCGCCCGACGAGCGTCATTTCGTCACCGCCGACTTCTGCGAGCGCGCGTGCGACGACGAGGTGGTGCTATGGCGCATTGCGCCCAACGGCATTTTCAAGGTGGCGACGTGGAGGCCACCATCCGCGTGGTCGGACGTCAGCGTCACCTGGCATGGCGCGGATGCCATCGCGCTGGAGTACACGCTCGCGAACGAATCGCAGCCGCAGACGCTCGAGCGTCGCCTCGACGACCGTTCGTGGCAAAAGACCCGCGGGAAGTAACGCACCACAGCGGCGATTTCGATCGGCGATCGATCGCATTGTCATGAGATGAACGGCGAGGTGCGCCGTGGGGTGCGAAGCTTCGTGCTGCGCCAGGGACGCATGTCGCCGGCGCAGCAACGTGCGTGCGACGAGCTGTATCCGCGGTACGGCGCGGCGCCCGCGACACCGATCGGCTTTCGCGCGCTCTTCGGCCGGGATGCGCCGGTCGTGCTCGAGATCGGCTTCGGCATGGGCGAGACGACGGCGGCGATCGCCGCGGCGCAGCCCGATGTCGATTTCCTCGGCGTCGAGATGCACTGGCCCGGTGTCGGTGCGCTCTTGCGCCGCATCCAAGCGGCCCGCCTTTCGAACGTACGCGTGCTTCGCCATGATGCGGTCGACGTCGTCGGCCGGATGATCCCGCCGGCGTCGCTCGCGGGCATTCACGTCTACTTTCCCGACCCGTGGCCGAAGAAGCGTCACCACAAGCGGCGCCTGCTGCAGCCGCCGTTCGTGCATGCGCTCGCGTTGGCGCTCGCGCCCGGCGGTCGCCTGCACGTCGCAACCGATTGGGCAGACTACGCCGACGAGATTCTCGCGACGCTGACCGCCGAACCGTTGCTCGTCAACACCGCGGAAGGATTTGCACCGCGACCCGCGTGGCGCCCGCTGACGAAGTTCGAGCAGCGGGGCGTCGCGTGTGGGCACGCCGTCTTCGACTTGCTCTTTACTTCGCGATGGCCAGTAGCTCGGTGAGCGCTTCGCGCGCGACTGCGCGTGAGAAGTGGCGCCTGATGTTGTCGCATCCCGCTGTCGACAGGCGCCCCCAGAGAACGGGGTCCTCGTGCAGCCGCGCAACCGCCGCTGCGAACGCGTCGGGCGCGTCGGCCACGAGCACGTCGACGCCGTCCGTCAGGTGCATGCCCTCGATCGACGGCGTGGTCGCAACGACGGGGAGCCCGTAGCTCATCGCCGTATTGACCTTGCCCTTGACGCCGGCGCCGTAGCGCAGCGGCGATATCGACACGCGGCAGCCCTCGAGATACGGGACGATGTCCGGCACATAGCCGAGGACGGTGACATCCTCGGCGGCGAGCGCCTGCACCGACGCGGTCATCCGGCTGCCGATGATGTACGTCGGCACGCCGGGCAGCAGGCGGCGCAGATGCGGCATGATCTTGCTCGCGTACCAGCGCATCGCATCCACGTTCGGCGGATGCTCGAAGCCGCCGACGAAGACGATCCCGCGGCGCGACTCCCACGACGCGACGCGCGCGACGGGCTCGTGGATCGTCGATATGCGCATCACGCGCGACGCCGGTGCCACGTCGCGCAGCACGGCCTCCTCGGCATCCGACACGACGAGCGTCACGTCGGCCTTCGCGATCACTGCGAGCTCGGCATCGCGGCTCGCTTTCGCCGACAGCGCGGCAAGACGGCTCGCGTCGAGGGCCGCCAGCCGCTCCTCGCGCAGGAAGTGCAGGTCGACGGTATCGAACACGATCAACGCGTCGGGCGCGGCCTTGCGCACTGTGTCGATGTGCCGCTCGGCAATGTAGTGCCGCGACAGCATGATGACGTCGAATTCGCGCGCACGCGTGATCAGCAGCCGGGCAACCGAGCGGACGTACGGATGGAACAGCACCTCGATGCCGCGCTGCGTCAGCGCGGTCAGGTAGGGCTCGCGATGCTCGAGATTGTCCGCGACGAACGTGACCTTGCAGCGCAGCGCCGTCGCGATCTCGAGCAATGCCTGCATCCGCACCGACCCCGCGTCCTGGTCGGGCGTCAGCATGCGTGCGTCGATGACCAGCATCCGCTTCGTCGCAAAGCGGTCGCGCTCGCGCTCGACCTGCATTCCGTTCGGCTGGTGCGACGCGATCTCCCCGGACCACTTCTGCGCGAACGTCGTTCGGTTGACCGCCTGGTGGCGCTTGATGCCCTGCGTGATGTCGGTGCCCGACGTGCGTCCCTCGAAATGCACGACCGTCGCCGCCGGCTGATAGAACACCTTGCGTCCAGCCGAACGCACGGCGAACGCGAGATCGACGTCCTCGTAGTAGGCCGGCGCGTAACGCACGTCGAAGCCGTTCAATTGCGCGAAGAGCGCTCGCGGGATTGCCAGGCAGGCGCCCGAGCAGTAATCGGCTTCACGCAGGTAGTTGTATTCCGGCCGCTGCGGATCGTCGTCGCGCCCGAAGTTCCATGCGCTGCCGTCGCGCCAGACGATGCCGCCCGCCTCCTGCAGCCGGCCGTCGGGATAGACGAGCTTCGCGCCGGCGAGTCCCGCGTCGGCGTGCTCGTCGAAGACCGCCGAGAGCGCCTCGAGCCAGCCGCCGGTGACGAGCGCATCGTTGTTGAGGAACACGAGGAGCTCGCCGCGCGCAAGCTCGGCTCCGCGATTGCACGTGCCGATGAAGCCAAGGTTCGTTTCATTGCGCTCGAAGCGCACGCCTTTCACGTCCGCGAGCGCAGACGCGATCGGCTCGGGTGACGCGTCGTCGACGACGATGACTTCGAACGCGCCGCGCGTGTGGCGTGCGATGCTCGCGAGGCAGCTGAACGTCAGAAGCGGTTCCCCGTAGGCGGGGATGACGATCGACACGGCTGGTGCCGATGATGTCGCCACTTCGAGTGCAGCGATGCGCGCCTCGAGACGCCACGCCGGCCGATCGGGGATGAAGCGCGATCGCGAGCGAAGCTTGCGCACGACGCGGCGTGCCAGCATGACCGGACCATCGTTGCGCAGGATCGTGATCGCCGTGCCCGCATGGCGCGGCAGCTGCCGTGCGGCGAGCCACCGCGTGCGTAGCAAAGCCGTCGCGATTCTCGCGCGACCGACGCCGGACCGCAGAGGCGCCGTCATCCGCCACGACGTCGATGCTTCGATCGCCTGCGCCCGTGCGCGCGCCGCCCGCGCGCCTTCCTCGAGGATCTCGAGCTTGTGGCGAAGCGCCGCGAGCTGCCGTTCGGCGTCGACCAACGCAAGCGCGGTTCCCGCGTCGCTCGCATTGCTTCGCTTGCGCGCTTCATCGAGCATCGTGAGCGCGTGCTCGGCGGTTACGACGCGTCGGCCGAGCTCGGCTCGCGCTTCCGCGTGGCCGCACAAGGCGCCGGCTTCGAAGAGCTCGGAAAGCGAGAGCGGCGGCGCATCGTCGGCGGCGCTCGGCACGAAATGCCGCGAAACGAAATCGGCGACCGCGCCGCTCGGCGGGCGCTTCTGCGCAAGCGGTGCGAGGTAGCGTTCGACGTAGCGCTGTGGATCGGTCATGTTCCTCCGGTCACCCCAACCGCTTTCCCCGCTCGGCGGGGAGAGGGGGTCGCGTCGGCTGTGGCTAGAGAGGTCGTTCGCATCGCGGGCAACGTCGAGCAGCGCGTCGTTCCAGCGGATCGCCGGCGCATCGAACGGAAGCAGCCGCACGCGCGGGCGCCCGGCCAGCCGTTCGGTAAACGCGCCGAGTGCCGATGCGACGATCGGCGTATCGGTCGAGAGCGCGACCGATAACGTGTACGAGTAGGTTTCGGGCACCTGCGCCGGGAAGAAGAGCACGTCGGCGCGCTCGGCGGCGAGCAGTGCCGGCAGCCCCGCGTCGTCGTACGAGCCGTGAACGGTCAGTGGCGCCGCGGGCGACTGCGGAAGAGGCTGCGCCGTCGCGCCGAGCACGCGAAAAGCGAGCGGCAGGCCGCGCACGCCTGCGTCCCGCGCGCACGCCGCGACGACATGAAGCCCTTTCTCCGGCGACAGGTTGCCGAGCGTGACGACGCGCGTGATCGGCGATGGCGACGGCGCCGGCGTTTCCGGATGCGGCCAGACGACGATCGGCAGCGTCGGGAAGTAGCGATGGATCCGCACTTCGACGTCGTGCGACGGCGCGATGACGCGCTCGGCGCCCGCGAGAAAGCCGCCGAACAGTGCGCGCCATGCGTCGATGTCGAGCGGCCACTGCGGCTGGCGATGCGAGAGGCACATCGCGCATCCCGCGCGCTCGGGCTCGCCGCAGTAGCGGCCGCGCGCGTCCGTCAGATGGTATTGCGGGCAGATCGCGTAGTAGTCGTGCAGCGTGCAGTCGTACGGAACGCCGACTTCAGCCGGCAGGTCGAGGATCGATTGCGGCAATCCGTGCACGTGATGGAAATGCAGCCGTGCGACACCGATGCCGCGCAGCATCGCCGCAAGCGTCGACATATCGTCGGGCAAGCGGAACCATGCGGTGAACGCCTCTCCGCCACGCGGCCACGAAAGCATGACGCTTCCATTCGCCGGCTCGAGATACAGCACGTCGGCGCGATCGCGCACGCGCGCAGCGAGGTCGTTCATATGGCGGCGAATGCCGCCACCCCATGCGTGCGAGACGAACACGATCGCCGGGCGCGGCGACGCGGCGAGGCGCGCGAGATCGACCCGGCGCGCGAGCGCAAGCGCGGGATTGCGCGTCGGATCGAGCGGTTCCTCATTGGCCGCGCCGTCGCTGCGCGCGACGAAAACGTCGCCGGCGACGACCGTGCGAAGACCGGCGTTCGTCGCCCGTTCGGTCAGCGTGCGTGCAAGCTCGGCGTCGTCGTTGACCACCGATACGTCGCCGAGCACGACGACCAGCTCGCGCGTCAGGTAAAGGCAAGGACCCCCGAGGGTGACTTTCGCATCGACGGCACGCTGCGCATTCACCCGCGCGAAGAGCGCATCGAGCGTTGCCGCGGTCTCGTCCTGCGCCAGCGCGTTCGCGGCACCTGCGCGTGGATACGCAGCAATGCCGCCGGTATTCGTAAAGGTTCCGACGATGCCGATATCGCCGGTGGACGCGTGGAACGCGAGCCGGTCGAGCCAGTTTCCGTAAACTTCGGCATCGAGCGCGAGCAGCACGACGTTGCGGCGGCGCGCAAGCGCGCGGGCGAGGCCTTCGTCTCGTCCGATGACGTTGACCCGCGCGGCGTAGCCTTTCTCGCGCAGGGCCTGCGCGATGTCGACACCGGGCGCGATGACGGTCACGTCGAACGGCGTCTCGTTCGTCGATGCAAACAGGTGATCGAGGCAGCGGCGCAGTGTCGCCGCATCGTGATCGGCGCGCACGACGACGTCGACTGCGCGTGCAGGCGTCGTCGGCACTGGCGTCACGCCGTGAATCGCGCGTCGCGCATCGGCATCACGCGAGCGTCAGGATCACCGGCTGATGGTCGGATGCCTGCGTCTTCCGGTCGACGCGAATGTCGCGCACGCGTTCGCGCAGCTCGTCGCCGACGAAGATGAAGTCGCAGTGCAGCTCAGGCTCGTCGGGCCGCTTTTTCTCGTGAATCTTGAACGTCGCCGGATGCGGTGCCCCGCGATGCGCGACGTCCCACGCGTCGCGAAGCGGCGGCGTGCCGTCGGCGAACGGCTCCAGCATGCGCCGATGCTCGGGCGAGTCGGGCTCGAAGTTGCAGTCGCCGGTGATCACGGTTGCCAACGGACGAACGAACGTCTGGAACGGTCCGCCGTCGGTCATCGTCACCTGCGCGTCGCGCGCGTAGGCGTGCCCCTCGGCGTAGATCGCCCGTAACGCGTCGGACTGCGCCATCCGCTGCTTCGCCGAATAGTATTCGAGGTGCGTCGTGATCACTCGCAGATCGCCGCTCGGCGCGCCGACAACGGCTTCGATGGCGATCCGCGGCATGCCGGGAACGCCCGGATCGCATGGATACGGCAGCAGATACCGATAGACCTGCCGCACCGGCGGCCGCGACAGGATCATGTTGCCGAAGCGGCGCCGGCGGTCGCCGTCGCCCGGCTGGTCTACGGCAGCGCCGGGCACAACGGTGAAATCGGGCAGCAATTGCGCAAGGCGCGCGAACTGGTCGTCGCCGTCGCTGCCGGCGAGGCGCGGATCGGGATAGTTGTCGGCGATCTCCTGCAGGCACAACACGTCGAAGTCGGCGAGGCGTTTCGCTTCCGCGACGATGCGGGCGGGATCGACGACGCCGTCGACGCCGCGGCACCACTGGACGTTCCACGTGATCAGGATCATCGAATGCCGGCGCGAATGAACGATTGGACGAACTGCCGCTGAAAGAGCAGGAAGGCGACCAGGAGCGGACCCGTCGTCATCAGCGTCGCCGCGCAGATGATCGACCAGTCGATGCCCTGATCGGTCGCCGAGAATACCTGCAGTCCCACGGTGACGGGGCGCGATTCCACCGAATTGGTGATGATCAGCGGCCACAGGAAGTTGTTCCAATGGTACGAGATCGACACGAGCGCGTAGGCGATGTACGTCGGCTTCGCGAGCGGCACGTAGACCTTCCACAGCGTCTGTAGCGGCGAGCAGCCTTCGACGCGCGCCGCCTCGTCGAGCTCGCGCGGCACCGTCTTGAACGTCTGCCGAAGCAGGAAGATGCCGAACGCGCTCGCCATGTAAGGCAGGCCGATCGACAGGATCGTGTCCTTGATGCCGAGCTCGGTCATCGTCCGGTAGTTCTCGACGATCAGCACGTCGGGCATCACCATCAGCTGGACGAGCACGAGCGCGAAGGCGACGTCGCGCCCCGGGAAGCGGAAGCGCGCGAACGCATAGGCGGCGAGCGTCACGAGCACGAGCTGCGCCGCGAGCACCATCGTGACGAGAATCACCGTATTCACGAAGTAGCGCGCGAACGGGGCCGCCTGCCAGGCCTTGACGAAATTCGCGACGGTGAGCGGTGCGGTAAGCGAGAAATCGGTCGAATACGCGGGCGGATGGAACGCGGTCCAGAACGCGTAGACGAGCGGCAGCACCCAGACGATGCCGAGCACCCACGCGCCGAACGTCTCGAGCGAGCGCGAAAGCGGCCGGACGGCATAGCCGTTCATGGCAAATGGCGCATTCACTGGTAGTGCGTGCGGCGTTCCAGGAAGAAAAACTGGAACAGCGCGACCGCGCCGAGCAGCACGAGCAGCACCATTGTCAATGCCGCCGCGTACGACGAATCCCAGAACCGAAAGCCGATTTCGAAGATGTAATAGAGCAGCAGCGCGGTTGCGTTATCCGGTCCGCCGCGCGTCATGACGACGATGTGGTCGACGAGGCGAAACGCGTTGATCACCGCATTGACGAGCACGAACAGCGTCGTCGGCATCAGCAGCGGGAACGTGACTCTCCAGAAGAAATAGCGACGCGACGCGCCCTCGATCGCGGCCGCTTCGGCGAGATGCGGCGACATCGACTGCAGCGCGGCGAGGTAGAAGATCATGAAAAAACCGGCTTCCTTCCAGATCGTCACGATCATCAGCGCCGGGAGCGCGGTGCTCTGGCTGCCGAGCCAGTTGTGATGCCCGAAGCCCAGCGCACCGGCGATCTGGTCGAACAGGCCGTAGCCGGGCGTGTAGAAGAAGAGCCAGATGTTCGCGACGGCGATCATCGGCAGCACCGTCGGCGTGAAATAGGCGAGCCGAAGAAAGCCGCGGCCCGGCAGGCGTTGGTTGACCCACAGCGCCATCAGCAGCGCGAGCGCAATCGACAGCGGGATCGTGCCGAGCGCGTACCAGAGATTGTTCGTCAGCGCCTGCCAGAAGACCGGGTCGTCGACGAGCGCACGGTAGTTGTCGAGACCGATGAACTTCGCCGGACGATTGGCCTTCGGCGTCGACAGGAAGCTGTGCCAGAGATTGGCGATCGCCGGGTAGTGCGTGAAAAGCGCGAGCAGCGTCGCCGCCGGCAGCAGCAGGAGCCAGGCGTAGAGCCACTCGCGCGTTCGCGTCATCGCGTTACTTGTAACTGCGCAGCAGCCGATCCGCCTCGCGCTGCGCATCCTTCATCGCCTGCGCAGCGCTCTTCGTGCCGGTGAGCGCGGCCTGCAAGCCGTCGTTCAGCGCCTTCGTCACGCGCTGGTTGTCGTGCGTCGACAATTCGGCCTTTGCGAATGGCAACTGATCACGCGCAACGGCAGCGGCCGGGAAGCCCTCGACGTACTTTTTCATCGCCGGCGTGTCCCACGCATCGGCTCTCACCGCCACGTAGCCGGTGTCGATGCCCCACTGCGCGGCGCGCTCGGGCGTCGTCATCCACTTGATGAACTTGAACGCGGCTTCGCGCTGCGCGGGCGTCGACTTCTTGAAGATGTAGAAGTTGCCGCCGCCGGTCGGGCTGCCCCGGCGCTTCTCCGCCGGCAGCATCGCGACGCCGAAGTCGAACTTCGCGTTGTTCTTGACGTTGGTGAGGTTACCGGTCGTCGTCCACATCATCGCGACCTTGCGCTCGAAGAAGTCCTTCGGCGTCGTGCCCCACTCTACGATGCCCGGCGGATGCACCTTGTACTTGTTGACGAGATCGAGCCAGTACTGCAAAGCGCCGACGACTTCGGGCTTGTCGTAGTACACCTGCGTGCCGGCCTGGTTCATCAGGTTCGTGCCGTTCTCGATCACGAGGCCCTGGAACAGCCAGTACGGAAACCCCGACGACGGAATCTGCACGCCCCACTGCGTCACGTTGCCCGACGCGTCACGCTTGGTGAGCTTCTGCGCGTATTCGCGCATCTGCGTCCACGTCGCCGGCGGCTTGCCGGGGTCGAGTCCCGCCTCCTTGAACGCATCCTTGTTGTAGAACAGCACGACCGTCGAGCGCTGGAACGGAATGCCCCACGTCTTGCCGCCCGTCTGGCTGTTCTCCATGAACGCCGGGTAGAAGCTGGCGAGCCACTTCCTGTCGTCGGAGGTCTTGATCACCTCGTCGAACGGCACGATCGCGTCCTCGTCGATCAGCGTGAACATGTCGGTCGACAACAGGATCGACGTGACCGGCGGATCGCCGCTCTTCACCGCCGTCAACGCCTTGGCGATCGATTCCTGATAGCTGCCGGAATAGATCGGCTTCAGCTTGATGCCCGGATTTTCCTTCTCGAAATCGGCGGCGAGCCCGTCGATGATCTTCGTGATCGGCCCGCCGACGGCGACCGGATAGAAGAACGGCACCTCGACCGGCGTCTGTGCGGACGCCAGGCCCGCGACCACTGCCAGCACGACGCCCAAGAACCACGCTCCTGCCTTCGCAAACACCTTCATCGTTCCTCCCTCGTCTGACGAATCAAGCCATCAACGTGACCGGCGCCTCGTGCGGCTCGGCCGCCGCGCGGATGCCGTTCGAATCGAAATAGTGTTCGGCGCCGCGCGCCCAGTTCAGCCATACGGCATCGCCGCGCGCGAGCCCGACATTGCCCGCGACGCGCGCCGCGAGCGGCTGACCGCCGACACGGCAACCGACGAGCGAATCGCCGCCCAGGTATTCGACGCTGTCGACGCTGCCGCGCACGCCGCGCTCGAACGCGAGCTCGATGTGCTCGGGACGCACGCCGAGCATCCCGGATGCGAAGCGTGCATCGAGCACGGCGGGCCCATCGGTGCCGGCGATGACCGCACCACCGGTGCCTGCTTCGAGCCGCAGCAGATTCATCGGCGGTGTGCCGATGAAGCGTGCGACGAACGTGTTCGCCGGGTGCTCGTAGAGCTCGACCGGTGTGCCGTTCTGCTCGATCCGGCCCTCGCGCATCAGCACGACGCGGTCGGCCATCGACATCGCCTCGACCTGGTCGTGCGTCACGTACACCATCGTGATGCCGAGCTTGCGTTGCAGCGCACGGATTTCCTGGCGCATCTCGGCACGCAGCTGCGCATCGAGATTCGACAGCGGCTCATCCATCAGGCAGACCGGTGCCTGCGCGATGATCGCGCGTCCGAGCGCGACGCGCTGCTGCTGGCCGCCGGAGAGCTGCGACGGCTTGCGCTCGAGCAGCGGCGAGAGGCCGAGAAGGTCCGCGATGCGCGCAAGGCGCTCGCCCCGCTCGGCCGCCTTCACGCGGCGCACACGCAAGCCGAACAGGATGTTCTCCGCAACGCTCAGGTGCGGAAAGAGCGCATAGCTCTGGAACACCATGGCGATCGACCGCGCTGCCGGCGGCAATCGCGTCACGTCGCGATGGCCGATCAGAACGCGGCCTGCATCGCAGACTTCGAGTCCGGCAATCAGCCGCAACGTCGTCGACTTGCCGCAGCCGGACGGACCGAGCAGCACGTTGAGCGTGCCCGCGTCGAACGCGAACGAGACGCCGTCGACGGCGCGCACCGCGGCGCTGCCCGTCGTCCAGACCTTGCTGACGTTCTCTGCCGCGATTGCAGACATTCGTAAGGGAGTCGGGCGGCGCGCTTGAAACTGCTCAATCACCGAACAGCGCGAGAAGCGCAGCGCCGGGATCGGGGGCGCGCATGAACGCTTCGCCGACGAGAAACGCGTTCACGCGATGCCGGCGCATCTGCGCCACGTCGCGGCGCGCGAGGATGCCGCTCTCGGTTACGACGATCCGGTCAGCGGGAATGCGCGGCAGCAGCTCGATCGTCGTCTGCAGCGAGACGTGGAACGTGCGCAGGTTGCGGTTGTTGATGCCGATCAGCGGCGTCGCGAGGCGCAGCGCGCGGTCGAGCTCGCCTTCGTCGTGCACTTCGACGAGGACGTCCATCCCGTAGTCGTGCGCGCACGCTTCGAGCGCCGCGAGCCGCGCGTCGTCGAGTGCGGCGACGATCAGGAGGACCGCATCGGCGCCGAGCGCGCGCGATTGCGCGATCTGATACTCGTCGACGATGAATTCCTTCCGCAGCGCCGGCAGTCGGCAGGCGTTTCGCGCTTCGACCAGATATTCGGGTGCGCCCTGGAAAAACGGCCGATCGGTGAGCACCGAAAGACAGGTCGCATCCGCATGCGCGTACGACGCGGCGATCGCCGCCGGCTCGAACTGCTCGCGCAGCACGCCCTTGCTCGGACTCGCGCGCTTGATCTCCGCGATCACCGCCGCCTTGCCGGCGTCGATGCGGCCGCGGATCGCGTTCACGAAACCGCGCGGCGGCGCAGCCGCCCGCGCGTCGCGATCGACGACGGCGAACGGACGCTCGACGTGCGCCGCGATGACTTCCTCGGCCTTGGTGGTCAGGATCTTCGCAAGGATGTCGCTATCGCCCACGCTTGTCGCCGTCACGCCTGCTGCGCAATCGCTCGCGTCGCTGCGATAAACGCTTCGAGCTTGCGCATCGCCGCACCGCTGGCGATCGTCTCGCGTGCACGCGCGATGCCTTCGGCAACCGATGGCGCGATGCCCGCGGCATAGAGCGCGGTTCCCGCGTTCAGCGCGACGATCTCGCGTGGCGTGCCGTCCACATTGCGCAAGGCCTCGAGCACCATTTCCTTCGATTGCTGCGCGTCGGTGACCTTGAGGCCGCGGTTCGACTTCATGTGCAAGCCGAAATCCTCGGGATGGATCTCGTATTCGCTGACCTCGCCGTCCCTGAGCTCGCCGACCATCGTCGCCGCGCCGAGCGAGACCTCGTCCATCCCGTCCTTGCCATAGACGACCAGTGCACGTCGACTGCCGAGGCGCTGCAGCACGCGCACGTGGATCCCGACGAGATCCGGGTGGAAGACGCCGACCATGCTGTGCCCGGCGCCGGCCGGATTGGTGAGCGGACCGAGGATGTTGAAGATCGTGCGCACGCCGAGCTCCTTGCGCACGGCGCCGGCGTGCTTCATTGCGCCGTGGTGGCTCGGCGCGAACATGAAGCCGACCCCCGTTTCGCCGATGCAGCGCGCCACCTGCGCAGGCGTCAACATGATGTTCGCACCCAGCGCTTCGAGCACGTCGGCGCTGCCCGACTTCGACGATACCGACCGGTTGCCGTGCTTGGCGACGCGTGCGCCAGCCGCGGCCGCAACGAACATCGAGGCCGTCGAGATGTTGAACGTATGCGAGGCGTCGCCGCCGGTGCCCACGATGTCGAGCAGTGCGTCCGCGTTCGGCACGTCGACGCGCGTCGCGAACTCGCGCATCACCTGCGCGGCGGCGGCGATCTCGCCGATCGTTTCCTTCTTGACGCGCAGGCCGACGGTGAGCGCGGCGATCATCACCGGCGACACTTCGCCGCTCATGATGCGTCGCATCAGCGACAGCATCTCGTCGTGGAAGATCTCGCGGTGCTCGATCGTCCGCTGCAGCGCGTCCTGGAGCGTGATGGCCATCGTGGGTTTCCGATTCGAGGCGGCCCTCGCGAGCCGCCGGACCGGAAGTTTAAACGGTCACGGCGAGGAAGTTGCGCAGGAGCTTGCGGCCGTGCTCGGTGAGGATCGCCTCGGGATGGAACTGCACACCCTCGACCGGCAGCTCGCGGTGGCGGATCGCCATGATCTCGCCATCATCGGCGGTGGCCGTGACGTCGAGCACGTCGGGCAGGCTCGCGCGCTCGATCGCGAGCGAGTGGTAGCGCGTCGCATTGAACGGCGTCGGCACGTCGGCGAACACCCCGCGCTCGTCGTGCACGATCGACGAGAGCTTGCCGTGCATCACGCGTTGCGAACGGACGATTCGCGCGCCGAACGCCTGGCCGATCGCCTGATGACCGAGGCACACGCCGAGGATCGGCACGCGCCCGGCGAAGCGGCGCACGAGCGGCACCGAGACGCCGGCCTCGCTCGGCGTGCACGGGCCGGGCGAAATGACGATTCGCTCCGGATGCATGGCCTCGATGTCGTCGAGCGACATTGCATCGTTGCGCACGACCTTGACCGCCGCCCCGAGCTCGCCCAGGTACTGGACGAGGTTCCAGGTGAAGCTGTCGTAGTTGTCGAGCATCAACAGCATGGCTTCGCGCCTCGTGTGCCGCCGGGCCAGCGGCGGCCTCTCTTCATCATTCTAGCGCGCAACAAAAAAGACCCCTCGAACTCGCCGTTCGAGGGGTTTTCGAGGTAAACGTCCTGCGGGTTACCGCATCTTCGAGTGCGCGGTGAACCGTGCGTCTCGCCGCGTTACGGCGAGCGCCGGAACATGCCGACCAGCAGCGAAATCACGAACAGCGCCAGGAAGATGAAGAAGAGAACCTTGGCGATCTCGGCGGCACCGACGGCAATGCCGGTAAAGCCGAACACCGCCGCGATCAACGCGATCACGAAAAACACCGCAGCGTATTGCAACATGACTGACCTCCCGTACAGATTGGCGAAAATTGCGCGAAATCCCGTCGGATGCGACGGAGCTTCGCGGTGCTACTCGTCGTAGAAAGCGCTCACCCGAACCCGCGCGAAGCGGTCCGCTTCGGGCTCGAAATCCCCCGCCGCGTCGGCGTAGACGTTGATCGATTCGAGCAGCGCCCAGTCGTCGTTGGATGGCAGCGAACTCGCGTCGAGCAATGGAATCGAGTTCAATTGCGAAGCGACGGGATCATGCAGATAGGGACGCATCGCTCATTCCTCCTCGTGGCCGGGGCGCGGGGTTTTCGACGATTCGCCGGACGGTTGCGCCGCCTTGCGATTCAGCGCCGGATCCTCGCCCTTCGCGTGGCGCTTGCCTTCGGCTTCGGCTGCGTCCATTTCGCGCGCTTCCTGCGCTGACTTCGGCGCCGCTGCACGCGCAGCCGCATCGACCTGGCCCGATTCGACGTATCGCTTCGTGGCGTCGTCGTAGTGCTTCGTCGCCGCGTAATTGCCTTCGCCGTAGACGTTCTGCGACCCGCTCTGCTGGCTTTGCTCGCGCCGCACGTCCTGCTGCTCGCGGTTTTGCTCGCGGCCCTCGTTTTCCATCCGGTGCGTGAAATCCTTGTGCCCGCCGAGCTGGCTCTGCTGGCGTTCCGTGCCCTGATGCTGTTGGCCGCGATCGCTTTGCTTGTTGCGCTGCAGATCCCGATCCTGTTGCGGCCGGCGGTCGCTCTGCTGGGCTTGCTGCTGGCTGCCCTGGCGGCCGTGACCCGATCGGCTTTGTTGTGTACCCATGAAGCCTCCTCGATGGGACGCCATTCCGTGCACACTGCGCCCGGCGGCGTCGACGTGGAGGCATTGTCCGGCGCGCGCCACGGCTTCGCAGTCGGAAGAGCGCCGATTCGCGAAGTCGCCGTACCGGGTGGATCGTGTCGTCGTCAGTCCTACGGGCGCAGGACGCGCTTCGCTTCGTCAGCGTGCAGCCGTCGATACGGCGAGCTTCGTCGGCTGCGGTGCCGCAACGCCTTCCGCCGAATCGTCTTCCGCTGCAAAGGCGATCTTCGGCATGCCGCCGCGAACGTTACCGAACATCGTCGCGAACGCAACGTCGGCCGCATCGCGGCCCGTTGCAATCCGGATCAAGCCGGTGAGCGGCGTGATCCCGGTCGGATCGAAGATCCACCAGCGCTCGCCGATCCACGCCTCGACGTACGAGTGAAAGTCGGGCGGGCCGAGGTCGCGCGGCGCACCGTAATCGACACCGGTGACGAAGCGCGCCGGGTAGTTGAGCGCGCGCAACAGCGCGATCGTCGCGTGCACGAAATCGCGACAGACGCCGACGCCGTGCTCGAGCGTGTCGAGGGCCGACGTGGCGACCGTCGAAGTGCCGACGCGGAATTCGACGTTCGAATGCACGTAGCGGCACACCGCCTCGGCTTGCGCATGCCCGGGTGCGATGTCGCCGAACTCGCGCCAGGCGAGTTGCTGCAGCGCGTCCGCCTGGCAATAGCGGCTCGGCCGCAGGAACGGCAGCACGTCCGCCGGAAGATCGGCGATGTCGCCGGCGACGACGTGCTGCGGTTCCTCGAGATGATGCACGACCTCGACGTTGCCGATGTAGCGGACGTCGAGCGTTCCCGGAGCGGCGCGAAGCCGCAACAGCCGGTTGCCGAACAGCGGCTCGGCATCGACGCGCCAATCGACGCCCGGCTCGACGACGACGGCTTCGCGCAGCACGCGTTGCTGCTCGGTGCGCGCCGCGTGGATGCTGAAGATGAAATCGGCGTCGGCGAAGACGTCGTAGTGCAGGTCGACCGTATAACCGAGCCGCGTCCTGCTAGCCGCGATGCCGGACGACTGGGGAAGCACGATGGTTCAATGCCGTCAGCCGCGCCGGGCGCAGCGAGCGTGGGGGATGTCAACCCGCCGGCAGGTCGAAATACGGGTTGAAGCCGTGCGGCATGGGCGAGCAGTCGAGCGCGCTCGCCGCCGGATCGAAATCGAGGAGCGCG
>JAICLP010000106.1 GCA_025925475.1 Burkholderiales bacterium
GCGCCACAGGCGGGCGTCGAAGTGTCAGGCCACGGCGTTCGCGCGCGCTGAATCGGCGTCCTGCAACGCGCGCCAGACGCGCTCGGAGACGAGCGGCATTCGCAGCGAACGAGCGCCGCTCGCGCAGCCGTTTCGCGCCAGCGCATCGGCGACCGCATTGACGACGGCCGGCGTGGCGCCGATCGTGCCGAGCTCGCCGACGCCCTTGACGCCCATCGGGTTCGTGAGGCACGGCGTCGAGTCGTCCATCGTCATCTGAAACGACGGGCTCATGCGCGCGTGCGGCAGCGCGTAATCGGCGAGGCTCGCCGTCAGCACCTGTCCCGAGTCGGCGTCGTAGACGATGCGCTCGCAGAGCGCCTGGCCGATGCCCTGCAGCGCGCCACCCTCGAGCTGACCCGCGACGACCATCGGATTGATCACGCGGCCGACATCGTTGACCGACCAGTAGCCGTCGAGCTCGATCGCGCCCGTGTCGGGGTCGATCTCGACTTCGCAGACATGGCATCCATTGGGCCAGCTGGGTGCGCCGACCGCGCTGGTCGACGCCAATGCGATGCGCTCACCCGCCTGCCTTCCTGCCAGCTCGAACAAGCCGATGTGCCGATCGGTGCCGGCGATCGCGAATACCCCATCGTGGTATTCGATGTCGGCCTCGGCCGCTTCGAGCAGGCGTGCGGCGAGCTCATGCGCCTTCGTCAGCGTGCGCTCCGATGCGACACGAACGGCCGAGCCGACAACGAAGAGCGATCGCGAGCCGGCGCTGCCGAAACCGGTCGCGCGGTCGGTGTCGCCGAAGCGCACGTCGATGCGGTCGGCGGCGACGCCGAACACGTCGACGGCGAGTTGCGTGAACGTCGTCGCGAGGCTCTGTCCCATGGACTGTGCCGCCGTGAAGATCTCGATGCGACCCGATCCCGAAACGGTCACGTCGACCGTCTCCTCGAACACGTCGGCGCCGGTCCATTCGAGGAACGTCGCGATGCCCTGCCCCCGGAGCCGGCCGCGACGCTTCGACAAGGCCTCGCGCGGAACGAAGCCTTGCCAGTCGGCCAGCGCGAGTGCGCGATCCATCACCTGCTCGAAGCGGCCGCTGTCGTACGTCTTGTCCATTGCGTTCGTATACGGCATCTGCTCGGGCCGGATCATGTTGCGCCGGCGCAGCGCGATGCGATCGATGCCGGTTGCGCGCGCCGCCTCGTCGATCAGCCGCTCGATGATGTAGATCGCTTCCGGACGTCCGGCGCCCCGATAAGGTCCGGTCGGCAGCGTGTGCGTCAATACGGCCTTGATGCCGACGTCGATCGTTCTGATGTCGTAGACGCTCGTCTGCACCCACGGACCGATCAGCAACTGGATCACGACGCCTGCCGGCGTCGCATACGCGCCGACGTTCGCGAGCGATGCGACCCGCAGCGCGAGGATGCGGCCGTCGGCATCGAGCGCGAGCTCGGCCCTGCTCGTGATGTCGCGGCCGTGGCTCGCCGCGAGGAACTCCTCGATGCGCTCCGCGGTGAAGCGCACCGGCCGCGCAAGCTTCCGCGACGCGAACGCGACGACGACGTCTTCCGGATACAGGCTCGTCTTCATGCCGAAGCCGCCGCCGACGTCGCCGACGAGCACGCGCACGTCCTGCTGCGCCATGCCGAGGACTTCGCACAGCTCGTCGCGCAACCCCGTCGGCGTCTGGCAGCTCGCGCGCAGTGTCAGGCGCTTCGTCTTCGCGTCCCATTGCGCGAGCGTCGACCGCGGCTCGATCGGCACCGCCGCAACGCGCTGGTTCACGAGGTCGAGCGTGACGACGTGCGCGGCACGCCCGAATGCCGCATCGGTGTCGCGCGCGCTGCCGAGACGCGCTTCGCACGCAACGTTGTCGCGCGCATCCGCCACGACGCGCGGCGCACCGCCTGCAACGGCCGCCTTCGCGTCGACGACCGCCGGCAATGGCACGTAGTCGACGACGACCTGCTCCGCCGCCTCGCGCGCGGCGAGCGGCGTCGCGGCGATCACCGCAGCGACCGCCTCGCCGACGTAGCGCACGGTGTCGATCGCCAGCGCATGGTGCAACGGCGTTTGCGTCGGTCCGCCGTCGGCACGCCTGAAATCGGCGGAATTGGGGATTGGCTTGATTTTCGCGTCGACGAGGTCCCGCGCGGTTACGATCGCAACGACGCCGGGCATCTTCGCAGCGGCTGCGGCATCGATCCGGTCGATCCGCGCGTGCGGATGCGGCGAGCGCACGAAGCACGCGATGAGCTCGTCGGCCGCACGCACGTTGTCGGCGAAGCGGCCTTCGCCGCGGAGCAGCGCATCGTCCTCGACGCGCTTCACCGATTTGCCGCTGCCGAAACGGCTCGCCGCGACCTCCGTCATTCGATCCTCCAACACGCGCTGCGCGCAGCATCGATTCTGCCACCGCGCGGCGGCAGCAGGATCGCGAAAGGCGAGGCTCGACTCAGGCGACCGCGGGCTTGCCCTGGTCGGCGGCCGCGTAGGCGCGCAGCAGCTCGTCGACGAGTTGCGCGACGCCGGGCCGTGGCGCATCGTCGATGAAGGCCGCGACGCCGAGAACCCGCAGGTGATCGGTGAGCGTCGCGTTGCCGCGCACCTCGGGCGGCAACGTGACGACCACCGGCGGCGGCGCTCGTCGCAGCTGCTCGTGCGCAAGCAGCATCCGATGCAGCTGCATCACCGTGACGCCGTCCTTTCCGGGCAGGTCGAGCTGCAGGACGAGAAGGTCGAAGCGCATGCTCTCGAGCTGCGCGAGCGCCGTTTCACCGTCGGCCGCCTCGGCGACCGCCACGTGCTCCTGCTCGATCAGCGTGCGCAGCGCATGCCGCACGTCGGCGCGCTGGTGCGCGATCAGCACGCGCTGTCGCGTTCCCTGGCGCAGCTCGATGACATTCGAGGACATTCGCGAGGTGGGGTGCGCGGAAGGCCGATCGTGGAATCGAGGTTGACGGGAACCCAGGGAACGCTTTTCGGGGCGCGCCGAGCATACGAAGCTCGCCCATGCGCGCGCCCTGTGAAAACTGACAGGCGGGTGCGATGATAAGTGCTAACGGCGACTTGCACATCACCCGAACGGGTGATGCCGTTCCGGGGCAGGCGCCGCCGGCAACCGCACGACGAAGGTGCTCCCCTTGCCAGCGCCGGCGCTCGTCGCCGCGACGCTGCCGCCGTGGTGCTCGGCGATCATCCGCACCAGCGCAAGGCCGATGCCGAGTCCCTCCTGCACGTCGGTTCCCGGGCGGGCCTGCACGAAGAGCCCGAAGACCTTCGGCAGCATCTCGGGCGAAATGCCGATCCCGCTGTCCTGCACGCGAAGCTCGACGAGTCCCGCCTCGACCGAACTCACGTGCAGCGCAACGGCACCGCCCTCCGGCGTGTACCTGGCGGCGTTGTCGAGCAGGTTGACGATCAGCTGCGTCAGCCGCGCGCGATCGCCATCGAGCGGCAACCTTTCGCGCGGCAGCTCGACGCGAAGCCGCTGCCGGCGCCGCGACAGCAATGGCTCGCTCATCTCGACGGCGCGCGTCACGACGTCGGCCAAGTCGATTCGCTCCCGCCGGAAGCGAATGACGCCGCGCGTGATCCGGCCCACGTCGAGCAGGTCGTCGATCAGCCGCGTCATCTGCTGCACCTGCCGCTCGAGCATCCGGCAGAGCTCGACCGACGCCTCGTTGTTCGCGTTCGTCCGGCGCAGCACTTCGGCCGCATTGCGGATCGGCGCGAGCGGATTGCGCAACTCGTGGCCGAGCATCGCGATGAATTCGTCCTTGCGGTGGTCGGCGTCGCGCAGCTGCGCCTCCATCCGCTTGCGCTCGGACACGTCGCGCGCGACCTTCGATGCGCCAACGACGCGGCCGTTCCGGTCGCGGACCGGCGAGATCGTCAGCGAGACATCGATGCGACGGCCATCCTTCGCGATACGCACCGTCTCGAAGTGCTCGATGCGCTCGCCTTTCGCGAGCCGATCGAGGATGTGCAGCTCTTCATGACGATGCTCGGGCGGAATGATCATCGTCATCGGCTGCCCGAGCGCGTCTTCGGCGCCATGGCCGAACAGCCGCCGGGCGCCGGCGTTCCACGACGTGATGCGTCCGTCGAGCGACTCGCTGACGATCGCATCCTCCGACGATTCGACGATCGCGGCGAGCAGCGCATGCATGTGCTCGGCGCGCTCCTCGCTTTCCTGCAATGCGCGAACCGCCTGCAATGTTCGATCGCGAAAGTCGGCGAGATCGCGGTTGCTTCGCGCGAGCAGCTGCTCGGTCGCCTTGCGGCCGCCGATCTCGGCGTCGAGCGCGCGCCCGCGGCGCTTGAGGTCGCAGATCTCGGCAAGGCGCTTCTCCTCGCTTGCGTGCGCGACGACATTCGCCGGCATCGCATGCGAATGCGCGGCACAGACAGCGTGGATCGCCTCCCACGAGCCGTCTGCCATCCGTGCGATCGGGTAGGCGCAGAACAGCGAGAAGTCGTACTTCCGGGCAAGATCGTTCCAGAGTTCCTCGAGCCGCACCGCCGCTTCATGGCGTCCCTCGCCCCACAGCAGCGCGACCATCTCGCCGAACACGACGATGCGCGGCGCCCGCTTCTGCGCCGCGGCGATGCGCGGCTCGATCACCGCGGCGAAGCGGTCGGCGTCGGGCCAGCCTTCGACGAGCAGCGAATCGACCGTTTGCTGCGCATCGAGCGCGACGAGCCGATCGGCCGCGCGCGCGGCCGCGACATCGATGTGGAGTGCCGCGAGGCAGTGCTCGAGCGATTGCAGATGATCGGACGTCGCGACGACGATCGCCGCCGCATCCGATTCGAATCCGGCGCCGATGAATTCGGCGACCGATGCAACGAGCGCAGCATCGCGCTCATAGAACTGGACGAAATGCTCGCGGGCGGCCGGCGCGATGGCGGTCTGCATCGGGGTCCCGATCGCTTTCGTCCTGGATTGTTCGACGTGCAACTTGGGGAAACGAGCGAGCGGAAGAGACAAATCTGCCGCTCGCGATGTAATTGTTACGCGGTATTGTGAGTGCAGCCGGCCGAAAGCGCTGCAAGCGATCGACTCTCGCAAGAATCGGACCGGTGTATCGTTGCGCGCGATGAATGCAGCGGTACCCGACGAAAAGGAGTTGCCGCTGCGCGAGGACACGCGGCTCCTGGGCCGCATCCTCGGCGACGTGCTGCGCGTGCAGACAGGCGAGGCCGGATTCGAGCGCGTCGAAGCGATCCGGCAGACTGCCATCCGCTTCCGCCGCGCCTATGGCGAGGAGGCACAGGAGGCGCGCCAGGCGTTGTCGGCGCTCCTGAACCCGCTCGCGATCGGCGACGTGCTGCACGTGGTGCGCGCGTTCAGCTACTTCTCGCACCTTGCGAACATTGCCGAGGACGTGCATCACATCAGGCGGCGCCGCGCGCACGACATGGCCGATGCACCGCCGCGCGCAGGCAGCATCGCCCACGCGCTCGCACGGCTGCGCAGCGGGCACGTATCCGCCGAAGCGTTCCAGGGCTGGCTCGACGGCGCGCTCGTGTCGCCGGTGCTGACTGCACATCCAACCGAGATCCAGCGCAAAAGCATTCTCGATGCCGAACGCGAAATCGCGCGCCTCCTGGTATGGCGCGATCGCACGCCGCTCACTCCCGCGGAAGCCGTTGCCTTCGAGCGCGGCCTGCGCACGCAGGTGCTGGCCTTGTGGCAGACCGCGATGCTGCGATTGTCGCGGCTGCGCGTCGCCGACGAGATCGACAACGCGTTGTCGTATTACCGCCATACGTTCCTCGCCGAGATTCCCCGTCTTTATGCAGCGTTCGAAACGGAGCTCGTTGCGGGATGGCCGGGTCTTCGGCTGCCGCCATTCTTCCGAATGGGCTCGTGGATCGGCGGCGATCGCGATGGCAATCCCAACGTCACGGCCGAGACGCTCGATTACGCCGTGCACGCGCAAGCATCCGTCGCGTTCGAGCACTATCTCGCGGAAGTCCACCGCCTCGGCGCCGAGATGTCGCTTTGTGCGCGCCTCGTCGAGCCGACCGACCGGCTGCTCGCGCTTGCCCGCGGTGCACACGATGCGAATCCGCATCGCGCCGACGAGCCTTATCGCCAGGCGCTTGTCGGCATCTACGCGCGCCTCGCCGCGACGGCGCGCGAGCTCGCGCACTACACGCCGGCGCGGCCGCCGCACGCGGATGGCGTCCCCTATCGCGGTCCGGCCGAGCTCAGCGCCGACCTCGACGTCATCGCCGATTCGCTTTCGACGCACGGATCGAGCGAGCTCGAGGCGCTGCGCCTCGCGCCGCTGCGACGTGCGATCGACGTATTCGGATTCCACCTCGCCGCGCTCGACCTGCGGCAGAACAGCGACGTGCACGAACACGTCGTCGCCGAGCTCTTCGGGCGCGCCGGTGTCGCCGACGACTATCCGTCGTTATCCGAAGCGGCGCGCGTCGCGGTGCTCGAGCGCGAGCTCGCGAGCCGGCGTCTGCTGCATTCGCCGTACGAGCCGCTGTCTGAACGCAGCGCTTGCGAGCTGGCAACGCTGCGCAAGGCCGCCGAGATTCATGCGCGCTTCGGCGCAGGCGTGCTCCGGCAGTACGTCATCTCCAAGTGCGAATCGGTTTCCGATCTGCTCGAGGTCGCCATCCTGCTGAAGGAGGTCGGTCTGCTGCGCGGCGATGCGCTCGGCGTGTCGATCGTGCCGCTGTTCGAGACGATCGACGACCTCGCACACTGCGCGGATGTCATGTCGGCGGCGTTCGCGACGGCGCGCTATCGCGCGCTGCTCGCAAGCCGCGACGACGACCAGGAAGTGATGATCGGCTATTCCGACAGCAACAAGGACGGCGGCTACCTGACGGCGAACTGGGCGCTCTACCGCGCCGAGCGCGCGCTCGTCGACACGTTCGCGGCGCACGGCGTGCGGCTGCGGCTCTTCCATGGCCGCGGAGGAACGGTCGGCCGCGGCGGCGGACCGAGCTACGAGGCGATCCTCGCGCAGCCGCCCGGCACCGCGACAGGCGGGCTGCGGATGACCGAGCAGGGCGAGATCATCGCGAGCAAATACTCGGATCCCGAGCTTGGTCACCGCAATCTCGAGACGATCATCGCCGCATCGCTCGAGGCGGGATTGCTGGACAGCGAGCAGATCGGCGAGCGCGCGCCGGTCTATCACGAAGCGCTCGATGCGCTGTCGCCGCTGGCGCTCGCGGCGTACCGCGCGCTCGTCTACGAGACATCCGGATTCGTCGACTATTTCCGCGCGTCGACGCCGATCAGCGAGATTTCCGAGCTCAACATCGGCAGCCGTCCTGCCTCGCGCACCGGCTCGACGCAGATCGAGCATCTGCGCGCGATTCCGTGGGTCTTCAGCTGGGCGCAATGCCGGCTGATGCTGCCCGGATGGTACGGCTTCGCGAGCGCGGTCGATGCGTGGCTGCGCGAGAAACGCAACGGCCTCGAGCTGCTGCAGGACATGCACGAGCGCTGGCCCTTCTTCAAGAGCGTCATGTCGAACATGGCGATGGTGCTCGCGAAGACCGACCTCGCGATCGGCTCGCGCTATGCGGAGCTCGTCCCCGACGCGGCATTGCGCCGTCACGTGTTCGCGCGCATCGCCGACGAGCACGCGCGCACCGTCGCGCACGTGCTGGCAATCACGCGCCAGCGCACGCTGCTCGAGGACAATCCGGCGCTGGCGCGAAGCATCCGCAATCGCTTCCCGTACCTGGATCCGCTCAATCATCTGCAGGTCGAATTGCTTCGCCGCTATCGCGCGGGTGAAACGGACGACCGCACGCGGCGCGCGATCCACCTCACGATCAACGGTCTCGCCGCAGGCTTGCGCAACAGCGGCTGAGTCGCTCGCGCATCAAGGAAGCGCGATCGCGCAATCGGCCAGCGGAACGCCGCGCACCCCGGGACGCGCGATGAAGAGGCTGCCCGCATGCGGCTGCTGCGCAAGCGGCGTCTGCAGATTCCGCCGCAGCGACGTGATGAACATGACGTCGAGATCGGCGCCGCCGAATGCGGCCTTCGACGGTTTTTCGACCGGCACGGCGAGGCTCCCCACGAGTTTGCCGCCCGGATCGAAGCGAAGCAGGCATCCGCCGTCGACAGCGGCCATCCAGTAGCAGCCGTCCGCGTCGACGCAGCCGCCATCGGGACGTCCCGGCAGGTCGTGCGTGGTGACGAAATCGCGACGCACGCCGATCTCGCCGCTCGCCGGGTCGTAGTCGCAGACAAAGATCGTGCGTACGCCGGGATGCGAATCGGACACGTACAGCGTGCGGCCGTCGGGTGCGAACGCTAGACCGTTGACGGTGCGAAAGCCGTCGAGCAAGGTAATGCACGATCCGTCCGTGTCGATCCGATGAAGCGCCGCCGCCGCATTGCTGTCGACGCCCGGCGTTCGCGTCATCTCGACCATCGATCCGATCAGCAAGCGACCGCGCGAGTCGGTGGTTCCATCGTTCAGGCGGCCGCCGGGCGGCAACGGCGGCTGCGCGAGCACGCGAAACGTTTGGGTGCCGAGGTCGACGTGGCACACACGATCACGCAAGGCGACGACAAGACCGCCCTGCACGTGCGTCGCGACGAACGTGACGAGGTCGGGCATCGTCCATGCGCGATCGGTGCCGCCTTCGACGCCGAAGCGATGCAGGCGCCGCCCGTGGATGTCGACCCAATAGAGGCACTCCTCGCCGGCGGACCACCACGGGCTCTCGCCCACTTCGGCGCGCGCGTCGACGGCGAGTTGCGCGAAAGCAGTCGGCGTCAGCGACACACGTCTGCAATCGGCGCGGCGGCGACGCCGAGCGCCTCGAGACGTGCCGCGACGCGAAGCAGCAAGTCCTCGCGATGATGCCGCGCCATCAGCTGCACGCCGATCGGCAGGCGATTGCCGCGCGCGACCGGCACCGTCAGCACAGGACAATCGGTGCCGGCGATCGGCTGCGTGAACCAGCCGAGCGCAGGTCCGGTCGGTAAGTCGACGTCGCCGATGCGCACGTTGCGCGTCCCGATCGGCGGTGCAACGCACGGCGTCGCCGGCACGACGATCACGTCGACGTCGTCGAACATGCGGACCACCTCTTCGATGTGCCGCCGACGATAGCGTTGCGCCGCGAGATACCACTGCGCGGGCAGCAGCGCATGCGCGAGAAAGCGCTCGCGCGTCGCGGGATCGAACCGGTCGAGGTGCGCGCGCAATGCATCGAGCTTGCCCGTTGCGCTTTCTGCGGCGTTGACGAGCGTCGCCGCGGCGCGTGCGCGTCGCGGTTGCGGATAGTCGACGACGCGCGTTATCCCGAGCGCATCGACGACCGTTTGCACTGCTTCGCGGGCATCGATGTCGAGGGCCTCCGCGAAATAGCCGCCGGCGGTCGCGATGCGAATGGGGGCATTCACATCAGGCGCATGCGCGGCGTTGGACGGCGCCGAAACGACGCGCTGGCTAAGCGCGATGTCGTGGCTCGTGCGCGCGAGCGGACCGAGCGTTGCGAGCGTCCCGCCCCCGCCGAGAACGCCTGCGTCGGGGATCGCGCCGCGCGTTGGCCGCAGGCCGA
>JAICLP010000223.1 GCA_025925475.1 Burkholderiales bacterium
CGCGTCGGGAATCTGCCCCGCGTGCAGGCAAAGCGTGTCGAAGCCGAATGAACGGTCGGGCATTGGCTTGTCGGGTAGCAGCTCGGGGCGTCAGCCGACGAGACGGCATCGTACCGCGTAGCGCTCGTAGATCGGCAGGGCGCGCCGATCGCACGTCACCAACTCGGCGCCGGCGGCCGCTGCGGTCGCAGCGACGAGTGCATCGTAGGTGGCGCCGCCCCGGACCCCGGCTTCGGCGAGCCCCAGCAGGAACGTGTGCCAGGCAGGCCCGCTCAGTCGCAGAAACGGGTCCGGGAAGCGCGCGCCGAGAAAGTCCCGCACGACGCTGCCGGGCGCACGATGAGGCGCCGGAAGCCGCGTGAGGACCGAGTACGTTTCCAGCGCACAGTGCTCGACCAGGCGCAGCCCGCTGTCCAGCACGCGGCGTGCCGCGCCATGGTGCTCATGCCAGGAGGCGAAGGCCGCAACGACAATGCTCGTGTCCGCTGCCCTCAACGGCGCATGCGCTCGAGCGTTTCCCGAACGAGATCGGCGGTGAGAGAGGGAACGTCCGCGTCCGGAACCGCGACGATCCCCTTGCCACGCCTGGCAAGCTGCATCGGCGTTGGCGCAACTTCGATTTCGAGACGGCCGTCGCCGGCGCGGATTTCAAGCGGCTGCCCCGGCACGAGGCCCAGCGCGTCGCGCAGCGCCTTCGGGACGACGACGCGTCCTGCCGCATCGATGGTAGTTTTCATGGCATTCAGAGTGCCATAAAACTGGCAGATCGGCAACCGCGCATTCGCGCCACCCGAACGGCCACGGCCGGCTTACGGGATGCTCGGCCGCCGCGCGGAAATGACGCCGGTGTTGACGCCCGCCCAGTTGAGGCCGCCGAGGATCCGCGCGTGCTCGATCTTCACGCAGCGGTTCATCACGACGTCGAGGCCCGCGTCGCCTGCCCGTTGTGCCGCCTCGTCGTTGACGACACCGAGCTGCATCCACAGCACCTTTGCGCCGATCGCGATCGCCGCATCGGCAATCGGCGGGATGTCGCGCGACCGTCGGAAGCAGTCGACGAGATCGACAGGATCGGCAATCGCGCGCAGGTCGGGATAGCACTTCTCCCCGAGCACCTCGTCGTAACGGGGATTCACGGGAATGATGCGATAGCCATGATCCTGCATGTACTTCGCAGCGAAATAGCTCGGCCGGTACCACTGTGCGGAAAGGCCGACGACGGCCAGCGTGCGCGAGCGCGCGAGAATGCGGCGCAGGCCGGCGATGTCGTCGACGATCGGCATGAAGGGCCCGTCAGCGCTCCCAGTTCGGCTGGCCGTTATACGGATAGCGCTCGGAGATGCGGCGTCCCGACGAGATCTTGTTGTCGAGCGCACGCGGCAGCCGACGGTAATCGCCCGGGCCGAACGTTCGGCACTGTCCCTGGAAATCGGCGTCGCTGCAGAAGATCCAGTAGCCGCGCTCGACGCGCAGCGACTGCGCACGGTCGTTGAATCCGGTGTTCGCGAGGTCGCGCATGTAATTGCCCTGCACGACATAGCGGTCGCCGCGGAAATCCGAATTCGAGTAGAGGACCGCGCCGACACCCGGCCCGGGCCCGCGTCCTCGGTCGTACGGTCGTCCCTGCGTCGGAACCCAGTCGGCCGCCTGTGCGCCGGCCGCCGCTGCGAGCAACGCGATAAGAAGAAGAGTGCGTTTCATCATGTCGTGCTCCCATTTGCGAGCGGCGCGAGCGAGCGCCTGTTCTTCGATGCTAACCGGCGCCGCGGGCACCCGGGAGTCGGCGCGCCGCCGATCGGGCTGTGGGCGTGCATCCTACGCTTGCGGTGTCGCCGCTACCGGTGCACTCGGCGCGCCATGCAGCGGCGGATCGGGCGACCAGCCGTGGACGGCGAGCATCAGCGCAAACCCGAGCACGTACGCGACCGCCACGTGCCAGCCGCCGCGCAGCCACGCGAACACCGATTTCGCCTCGGGGAACTGATTCGTCAGCGCGACGCCCGCCGACGAGCCGAACCAGATCATCGAGCCGCCGAAGCCGACCGCGAACGCGATGTAGCCCCAGTCGTAGCCTCCCTGCGACAGCGCGAGCGCCGTGAGCGGAATGTTGTCGAACACGGCCGAAACGAAGCCGAGTCCGAGCGCGACGTGCCACGATGCATCGGGCAGCTTGTGCACCGGCATCATCGAGGCGGCGAGCACGAGCGACAGCAAAAAAATCGATCCCTTGAACGCGCCCGGCAGTTCCTCCCAGTGCGGGCGCCGCAGCGGCACGCATGCGAGCAGCGCCACCCAGACCGCGGCGCCGATGAACGGAAAGCGGTCCGACCACGCGTTGTACTTCACGTTGACGACGACGTTGACGACGATCGCGGTGATCAGCATCGCCGCGACGATGAACACGCGCGCGTAATCGATCCTGACGTTCGCGCTCGCGTCCTTCGTGATCGGCGAGTAGCGCTGCTGCTGGATCGATGCGGGAATGCCGAACAGCACGAGCGCAAGCGACGCGGCGATGTACGCCTCGAGCACCGACAGCGGCGATACGCCGTCGATCCACATCATCGTCGTCGTCGTGTCGCCGACGACGCTGCCCGAGCCGCCGGCATTCGACGCGGCGACGATCGCCGCGAGAAAGCCGATGTGCACCTTGCGGCGAAACACGACGCCGGCAATCGTGCCGCCGATCAGCGCGGCTGCGATGTTGTCGAGGAACGACGACAGCACGAAGATCATCACGAGCAGCAGGAAGGCGCCCTTCCAGTCGTCGGGCAGGAGTTTCGGTAGCCACGCGGGCACCTGGCTCGCCTCGAAATGCTTCGATAACAGCGCGAAGCCGAGCAGGAGTCCGAGCAGATTCGCGAGCAGCACCCATTCGTGCGCGAGGTGCGCGGCGAAACCGCTGACACCTGCGCCTTCGGGAAACGGCGACAACAGGATCTTGAAGATCGTGATCACCGCGAGACCGATTACCGCGACCTTCAGCGTGTGGTGATGAAAGATCGCCACGCACGCGAGCGTGAGCGCGAACAGGATGAAATCGACGGGAATCGTCCCGATCGCAGGCGGCTCGGGTAGCGGCGTGCTTGCCGCCCACGCGCAAGGCGCGACCGAAAGCGCGATCGGCAGTGCCAGCGCACACAACCGGCGCACGGTCGGCAAGGACGGCATGGCAATCTCGGGGGTGTGCCGCGGAGACTTGAACGGTCGCGTCCGTTGCTTTCGTGGGCGGGTGCGCGTCGCGCCCGCCGGCCCGTTCTGCCGCCCGGCGTTTTTTGGTGACGCGGATTGTAACCGCGCCGGGAACGGGTGTCCGAGAGCGGATGGCTTCCGCGATTTCGGGCCGGCGGGCCCAATCCTTGCTTTTTGCTCCCGTCAACGGGGTGGCGAGACCCGGGGATGGGAGAGCGCCGCGCCGGAGGAAACTCTCCGGCGCCGGTGCTTTGTCGCCGCCGCCCGCCCAATGCTCGAACAACAGCCGATGGCCTTGACCCGCTCGATCAGCCGCATCGACCTCGCGCCCGTGCCAGCGACGGTCGGAGAGGCACTGGAGCGGGGGCCGCTGCTCGCGCTGTCGCAGCGCAAGCTCAACGCGCTCGGCACGCCGCTCGCCTACATCGACCGCAACCAGCGCTACCGCTTCGTCAACAAGGCGCTGCTCGACTGGTTCGGCAAGCGGACCGAGGAGGTGCTGAACCGCGAGATCATCGAGGTGATGGGTCGCGAGAGCTATCAGCTCTATCGCGCCTACATCGACGCCGCCCTCGGCGGCGAGCGCACCGGCTACGAATGGCAGCTCGCCCTGCCGGGCCGCCAGCCGATCTGGATTCGCGTCGATTACTACCCCGACCGCAATCAGCAGGGCCACATCCGTGGCGTTCTCGCCACTTACAGCGATGTCGATCAGCTGAAGCGGCTCGAAGTCGAGGCAGGGCAGCGCGAGCATCGGCTGCGCCTCGTCACCGACAGCGTCGGCCTGCCGATCCTGCACTTCGACCGCCAGCTTCGGCTGCGCTTCGCCAACAAGCCGTTCGCCGACTGGATCGGCGTGCCTGCCGACGATCTGCTCGGCCATGCGCTCTCCGACTTCCTCGCGTCGGACGCGCTGACCGAGATGCAGGGCTACATCGAGCGCGCGTTCGCCGGCGCGACGGTTTCCTACGAGCGGCGCGAGCGTCGCGCGTCGGGCGAGTTGCGCTGGGTACGCGTGACGCTGTTCCCCGACCGCGAGATGGGCGGCCGCGTCGGCGGCGCATTCGTCGTCTGGAACGACATCGAGGACGACGTGCGCGTGCGCGATGCGCTCAAATCGCAGCAGCAGCAATTGCGGCTTTTCGCCGACAACATCCCGGGTCCGATCGCCTACCTCGACAAGAGCCTGCACTACACGTTCGTCAACCAGGCATTTGCGAACTGGGTCTGCAAGCCGCAGGACGAAATCTACGGCAAGACGCCGTTCGAAGTGATGGCGGCCGACGTCGCCGCGTTCCTGCGCCCGATATTGAGGCGCGCGCAGGCCGGCGAGCACGTCGAGTACGAGCGCATCGGCCAGAACGCCAACGGCCAGCGGCGCTGGATGCATGGCCGGATGGCGCCCGATCTCGATTCGACGGGCAAGGTGCGCGGCCTGTATTGCACCGAGTACGACATCCACGACCTGAAGCAGACGGAGCAGGAGCTTGCCGCGCGCGAGAAGCAGCTACGCCTCTTCACCGACAACATTCCCGAACCCGTCGTCTATCTCGATGCCGAGCGCCGCTACGTGTTCGTCAACGAGGCGTTCCTCGACCTCTATGGGCTCACGCGCGACGAAGTGATCGGCAAGAAGCCGGAGGAAGTGCTCGGCGTCGAAGGCTCGCAGGCACTCACCCCCGACCGCGACCGCGCGATGAAAAGCGAGGCGCTCACCTACGAGCGCGCGGTGATCGACGTCGTCGGGCGCACGCGCTGGATACGCGCGCGCTGCGTGCCCGATCTCAACTTCGACGGCAGCGTGCGCGGCGAATACGTCGTGGGCCACGACATCACCGACCTGAAGATCGCGCAGGATGCCCTCGCCGCACGCGAGTCGCAGCTGCGCGCCATCATGGACGGCGTGCCCGCACCCGTCGCGTACATCGACCGCGACGAGCGCTGCCACTACGTCAACCGCACGTTCCTGCAGTATTTCGGGCTGACCGTCGACCAGGTCGGCTACATGCGCCTGCGCGACATCGTCGGGCAGGTCATCTACCAGAGCGCGCAGGCGATGCTCGCGCGCGCGCTCGAAGGCGAGTCGACGGCATTCGACCGGCTGGTGCCGGGCGCGAACGGCGAGCGCCGGTGGATGACGATTCGTGTCGTTCCGGATGCGGGACCGTCGGGCGAGGTGCACGGCGCGTTCGTGCTGATGAACGACATCCATGGGCTGAAGCAGGCGCAGGAGGCGTTGCGCGCCTCGGAAGGCGAGCTGCGGCTCATCATGGACAACGTGCCGGCGCGCGTGTCGTACATCGATCGCGACTATCGCCTTCGCTTCCTGAACGGACACAACGAGAAGTGGCTCGGCGCGAGCCGCGACGAGATGACGAACCGCGC
>JAICLP010000339.1 GCA_025925475.1 Burkholderiales bacterium
CCTCAGCGCGGAGAGCTGATCCGTATCGTAGCGCGCGCGCAGGCCCGAGATCGTTTCGGGATCCGCGCCGCCGCGCGCCACGGTGTCGGCGAGTTCCTCGAAATAGTGCTCGTGGCCGGGCGGCGATACGGTCATCAGGACGCGCGCGGGCTTGTCGCTGCCGTTCGCGATGTTATGGGGCACGCCGGGCGGCAGGAACAGGTAGGTGCCGGGCAGGGCGCGCACCTGCTCATCGCCGACCTGCCAGTTGCATTCCCCTTGCAGGACATAGAACGTCTCCTCCTGCACGCGATGCACATGCAGCCCGGTGGAGAAGCCGGGCGGGATTGTCCATTCGAACATCGAGGTGTGCTTCGTGTCGTCGCCGGTGACGAGGAACGCCATGGGGTGGCCTGCCAGCGTTACGCTCTTGCCTTCGCCGGGTCGCCGGATGATTGCCTTCGCTGACATCTGAACCTCCGCAGTTTGCGTCCGCGCATCGAAAAGCGCGCGTTCACACTGCATCCGCGCTCGCGAAAGGTCGTGAAAGCAATCCGAAATTGTTGCAAAATGTCGCCGAAATGGACCGTCACCCCCCATCCGTGACTTACAAATTCGGCTCCTTTGCGCTCGATCCCGAGGCCGGCATGCTGTTCCGCGGCGGCGAGCCGGCGCTGCTCGGCCGGCGCGCTATTGCGCTGCTGCGCCTTCTCCTGGAGCGCCCTGCGTCTCTTGTCTCCAAGGATGCGCTGATCGAGGTGGCGTGGCCTGGACTTGCCGTCGAGGACAGCAACCTTACCGTCCAGATCGCAGCTCTTCGCCGCGTGCTGGAGCAGGACGGCGGCGCAGGCTGGATCGAGACGCTGCCGCGCCGCGGCTATCGCTATGTGGGCCCGCCGGTCGTGCGAGTCGACGAAACGCCACAAGCACCTGCGCTGCCGGTTCCCGAAAAGCCGTCGATCGCGGTCTTGCCGTTCGAGCACTCGGGCGATGCCGCCTGGTTGGCCGAAGGCACGGTCGACGACATCATCACGGGGCTGTCGCGCATCAAGTGGCTGTTCGTGATCGCGCGCAACTCCAGCTTCCTCTACCGCGACCGTGCGGTGGACGTGAAGCAGGTCGGCCGCGAACTCGGCGTGCGTTACGTGCTTCAGGGCAGTGTGCGGCGGAGCGACAATCGCGTGCGTATCAACGCCCAACTCGCCGACAGCACCAGTGGTGCGCAGGTCTGGGCCGAGCGCTACGATCGCATCCTGGACGACGTGTTCGCGCTTCAGGACGAGATCGCGCTCGCTGTGGTCGGGGCCATCGAGCCGAGCTTGCGCCGCGCGGAGGTCGAGCGCATCAAGCGCAAGCGGCCCGAAAGTCTCGACGCCTACGAGCTGTTGCTGCGCGCCCAGCCGGATGTCGACTCCGGCATGCCCGATCGCGCCGCTACCGCGCTGCCGCTCCTCATGCGCGCGCTCGCGCTTGATCCCGCCTATGCGCTCGCCCATGGCCTTGCGGCGATGGCACATCACAATCGCTTCCTGCGCGCCGGCCTCAAGGAGGAGGATCGACTGGCCTCGGTGCATCACGCGCGCCTGGCGCTGGAGCACGGCCGCGACGATGCGCTGGCGCTCACCTTCGCGGGCTTCTCGCTCGGCATGGATGCCCACGACCGCGCCGCGGCCTTCGCTGCATTCGAAGCCGCACTTGCGCTCAGTCCCTCGACCGCGCTTGGCTTTATTCTCGGCAGCGTCGTCCATAGCTGGGCGGCGGACGCGGAGCCGGCGATCGCATGGGGCGAGCGCGCGCTGCGTCTCTCGCCGTTCGATCCCTGGGCGTTCGCGGCGTTCGGCTCACAGGCGCTCGGGCATTTCCTGTTGGGGCGACCACAGGAGGCGGCGAAGGCGGCCTATCAGGCGGTGCAGTCCAACGCCGGCCACAGCATCAACTATGTCATCCTGATCGGGCCGCTGGTCGAACTCGGCCGGCTCGACGAAGCGAAGGCGGCCGCCGCGCGCGTCATGGAATTGCAGCCGACCTTCCGCTTCAGCCGGCAGTTTGCCGGTGTGAACTGCGCACCCGCTCTCGCCACGAAGCTGGGCACCGCGCTGCGCGTGGCCGGGTTGCCCGAGTGATTTTGCGTGGCGGATAGCCATGTGAGCGCAACGGGTGCGGCGCAAGCGGACATTTTCGGGTCGTGCGTCAGGAGTTCCTGGAACATCGTTCGCACCATTAATTTGTACCTTCATTGATTCGGCGCTCCTCCGCGTGGCGGATTGCAGCTCGAACCTTTGTAAGGATGCATGCAATGATGCTGGTTCTGCGGACCCTCGGCTTCGTGCTCGCTGGCTGGGTATCCATTGTCTCGGCGCAACCCGCGAGGTGGACCACCTATACGATCCCGGAAACCGGTACGTCGGTCGAGTTTCCATCGTCGATTTTCACCGAAGAAGCGGGCCGACCGGACGGTCACGGAGAGCGCTTCAAGAGTGCAGACGGCCGAGCTACCCTCAGCATCCAGGCAGCACCCAACGTCTCGCACGATTCTCCTGCTGCTTTTCTTGCGAAGAATAATCCGCCCGCGCACATCCAATACAAAAGGGTGACGCCGCGGTTTTTCGCCGTGTCTAGCTATAAGGACGATAAAGTCTGGTATGACCGGTGTAATTTCTCCGGCGGTTTTATCCATTGTGTGCTCTTGCACTACCCCGCGAGCGAGGAACGCGAGTGGGACGACATCGTCACGCGCATCAGCCTGTCGCTGAGAGGTGACTAGCCCGGCTCGGGAGTGCGCCATTTGCGCACGCGCTAACTCCCGAACACCGGCCGCATGAACGACCGCTCGTATTTCAGCCCCGTAGGATGGGTTGAGCGAAGTGAAACCCATCGCACTCTTGGAGGTGAAGATGGGTTTCACTGACGCTCAACCCATCCTACGAAGTTGGTTTCGATCGCGGCCACTTCTTCATTGCGAGGAGCCAACGGGTCGCGCGAATGCGCGCCCGATGACAGGCTCCGCGACGAGGCAATCCATGGTGCCGCAAGTGGACAGGTGGATTGCTTCGCTTCGCTCGCAATGACGATGGGGCAGTAGCGAGTAGCCCGCATGAGCGCAGCGACATGCGGGATAATGCAAAGGTGCAGATGATTCCCGGGTATCGCTTCGCTCACCCGGGCTACAGTTAATCCAGTCGCGGCGGCTACCCCTTACTTCTTGTCCGCATGCTCGAGCCGCGCGAGGAGGCTCGACGTGTCCCACCTCCGGCCGCCGATCTTTTCCACTTCGGAATAGAACTGATCGACCAGCGCGGTGACCGGCAGGCTCGCGCCGTTGCGGCGGGCTTCGGCGATCGCGATCGAGAGGTCCTTGCGCATCCATTCCACCGCGAAGCCGAAATCG
>JAICLP010000178.1 GCA_025925475.1 Burkholderiales bacterium
AGGGAGACCCATGCGCAAGAAGAATCGGGCGTTCATCACGGCGACGGCCTTTGCGATCGGCGTCGCCGGCATCATCGCGGGCAATGGCGTCCTGGCGGCGGGTACGTGCAGCGTCGTCGCGTCGGGACTCGAAGCGCCGCTATCGCTCGCGCAGTCGAACGCCGGCAACTTCATCGTATCGGAAAGCGGAACGAGCGCGGCGAACAGCGGCCGCATCTCGATCGTCGATGCAAGCGGCACGAGGCGCACGCTGATCGACGGGCTGCCTTCCGGCATCAACGACGTCGGCGACCCATCGGGTCCCGCGGGGCTCGCGCTGCGCGGGCGCACGCTCTACGTCGCGATTGGGGTCGGCGACGTCGGTCTCATCGGACGGGATGCGGCCGGCAACCCGATTCCGGGGAGCGACATCGTGAACCCCGACGGCCCCTCGTCGCCGATCATGAGCTCGGTGCTCGCCATTCACTTCAGCACCGACGTCGAGCGCACGGCATCGCCGTTCGCGCTCACGCTCGCCGATCACGAGGCGCTCGCGAGCGGCCGCAAGCTGACGTTGCGCAATTCGGCGCATGGACGGATCGACATCGAGCTCGTCACCAACTTCGAGAACTACGTGCCGTTGCCGCACCCGCTGGTCGCGAACAACGTGAGCCTGTCGAATCCGTTCGGTCTCGTCGCACTGGGCGATCTGCTTTACGTGACCGACGGCGGACGCAATCTCGTCTGGGAAGTCGACACGGCGACGGGCGATCACACGGCCTTCGTCACGTTTCCCCGCGAGGCGAACCCGTTGTTTCCCGCGGTCGGCGGCCCGATGACCGACGCCGTACCGACCGGCATTGCGAGCGACGACGACAAGCTGCTCGTCACACTGTTCCGGGGTGGGCCATTCGCGCCCGGCACGTCGAGCGTCGAGGCGATCGACCTGCTGTCCGGCGTCGACACGCGATTCATCGCCGGGCTCAAGACGGCCATCGGGGTCCTGCCGATCCGGGACCGCAGCGCCACGCGCTACCTCGTACTTCAGAACTCATCGGGACCCGGCCCGTTCTTCGGCGGTCCCGGCGTACTGCTCGAGTTCGCCGTTCCAAATGCCACGCCGGCCGTCATCGCCGATTGCCTGACGCAGCAGCCGACCGCGATGACGCTCGACCGCAAGACCGGCACGCTTCACGTCACGCAGCTCGACGGAAGCATCGTCGCGATAACTCTCGGTCACTGATTCCCCTGCGGCGGCGCGGGCTGTTTTCGCCGCCGCCGCCTTTGCCCGCTCAAGGAGCCCGCATGCGCAAGGCAGCGCTTGCAGCAACGTTTCTCGCGCTCGTGTTCGCGCTGTTCTTCGCGAACGTCGCATCGGCGACGTTTCACACGTATCGCATCGAGCAGATCTACTCGAACGCCGACGGAACGATCCAGTTCGCGGTTTTGAAGGAATCGGAAGGCGCGCCCGGACAGGATCTGTGGTCGGGACACGCATTGACCAGCACCTCCGGCGGTACGGCGAAGACCTTTGTCTTTCCGCACAATCTCCCGAACGACAAGACGTCGCGAACGCGCGTACTCGTGGCCACCGAACGCTTCGCGGCGCTCGGCATCGTCGTTCCCGATTATGTCGTCCCGAACCATTTCATCGCGACGACGGCGGGCTCGCTCAACTTCGCGGATGTCGACGAGGTCGGTTATGCGACGTTGCCGACGGACGGCGTGACCGCGATCGATCGCACGCAGAAACAGATCCCGAACATCGCGACGAACTTCGCCGGCAAGACCGGCTCGGTCACGGCGGCACTCGCGGGCGGCGCTGCGAACTACGAGGGACTCTGGTGGAACGCGCCGGCCGGCTCCGAGTCGGGCTGGGGGATCAACTTCGCGCACCAGGGCGACGTCATTTTCGCGACGTGGTTCACGTACGACACGGCGGGCAAGGCGTGGTGGCTCACGATGACGGCGCCGAAAACCGCCGACGCGACCTACGCGGGCACGCTGTATCAGACCGCCGGTCCGTCGTTCGACGCCGTTCCGTTCGATCCTTCGCAAGTGACGGCGAGCGCTGTCGGCGGCGGCACGCTGCACTTCACCGACAACGACAACGGAACGTTCGCCTATACGGTGAACGGGATCACGCAGACGAAGACGATCACGCGCGAGGTGTTCGGCGCCGTTCCGACATGCGCTTCGGCGCAGCAGAAGGACGTCGCGCTCGCCACGAACTACCAGGACCTGTGGTGGAAGTCGCCGGAAGGATCGGAGTCGGGGTGGGGCATCAACTTCACGCACCAGGGCGACACCATCTTCGCGACGTGGTTCACCTACGGCAAGGATGGCAAGCCGCTATGGCTTTCCGTTACGGCGAACAGGACCGCGGACAAGGTCTACTCCGGCGACCTGTACCGAACCGGCGGCCCTGCGTTCAATGCGGTGCCGTTCGATCCGTCGAAGATCACGCTGACCCGAGTCGGAACGGCCACCCTGACGTTTGCGAACGGCAATTCGGCAACCTTCGGATACACCGTCGACGGCGTGAATCAGGCGAAGCCGCTGGTACGCGAGGTGTTCGTCGCGCCGGGGACCGTTTGCCAATGATGCGCATGCAGTGCCTCGATCGGCGGCGCTTTCTCGGCGTCGTGGCGGCCGGCATCGGCAGTGCGCTCGTCGGATGTGGCGACGGGTCCGGCTCGCAAGACCTACCGAGGATTTCGACGGCAACTCCGCAACTCTTTCCCGAGGGCCAATCGCTGCGATCGATCGCTCCACTGCGAAACGACAGCGAGGATCCGTCGCGATTCGAAGCGACGCTCGCCGCGACGCAGGAATCGGCGCCGCTCGTGCCGGACGTCGCGACGTCGACGTTCCTCTACAACGGTCGCTCGCCCGGGCCGCTCATCGAATTGCGCGAAGGCCAGCACGTGCGCATCCGTCTCGAAAATCGGCTCGCGCAGGAGACGACAATCCACTGGCATGGTTTGCCGGTGCCACCCGATCAGGACGGCAATCCGATGGACCCGGTGGCGGCTGGCGCGACACGAATCTACGAATTCGACATCGAACCGGGCACTGCCGGCACGTACTGGTATCACCCGCATCCGCACGACGCGACCGCATCGCAGGTGGCACGCGGACTCGCCGCGCCGCTGATCGTGCGCGCGGCGGACGACCCGCTCGCGGATGTTCCCGAAGTGCTGATGTTCATCACTGGCGTCAAGCTCGACGCCGCAGCGCAGATCGCGGCCGACGACCCGATCGACTGGACGGTCGGCCGCCAGCAGGAAAAGCTGCTCGTCAATGGCGGACGATTGCCGGTGCATTCCGCCGCACCCGGCACCACCGAGCGCTGGCGCATTTTCAACGCGACGGCTTCGTCGCATCTGAAGCTGAGCCTCGAAGGCCACACGTTCGCGCTCGTCGGCACCGATGGCGGGCTGCTCGGCGCGCCAGTCGAGGGCCTGAACGAATTCCTGCTTGCGCCCGCGCAGCGCGTCGAGCTGATCGTGCGCGTGAACGCAGCGCCGAACGGTCGATACCGTCTGCGCGCGCTGCGCTTCGAAACCGACTTCCTGAATCTCGGCACGTACCAGGACCAGGATCTGCTCACGCTCGTCACGGCGAACGCGTTGCCGGTGCCCACCCGCGCGCTGCCGTCGACGCTGCGGCCGATCGCCGACCTCGGCACGCCGAGCGCGCGCCAGCGGGTCGACCTCGACGAAGTGAACGGCCTCTGCACGCGGACGGGGGCGAAGACCGCGTTCCTCATCAACGGACGGATATTCGACATGAACCGTGTCGATCTCGTCACGAGCGTCGGACGCATCGAGCTGTGGGACGTCGTCAACAACACGGCGATGGCGCATCCGTTTCACATTCACGGCACGCAATTCCAGCTTGTGTCGCGACAGATCGGCACCGAAGTGACGCCGGCGCCCTACCTCGCATGGATCGATACCGTGCTCGTGCCTTCGCAGCAGGCGGTGACGATCAAGACGCGGCAGACACTGCCCGGCAAGCGGATGTTCCATTGCCACATTCTCGAGCACGAGGACAACTGCATGATGGCCATTCTCGACGTGCAGGCGTCCTGAGCGGGGAATGGGTTTTTCCATGACGAGGGAGTGATATGAACCCCAATGCGTCGCGTTCGAAAAGGCTTGCGCACCGCTTGATGCACCTCGTCGGTGTGTGCGTTCTTGGCAGTGCATGCGCGACCGCGTCGGCGGTCGACATCGGGCCTGGCTTCACCGGGGCGTGGTACGACCCGCAGCAAAGCGGCCACGGCCTCTTCCTCGAGGTGCTGCCCAACAACCAGTTGCTCGCGTTCTGGTTCACGTTCACGCCCGACGGAACGCAGCAATCGTGGTTCGGCGGTGTCGGCCCGTATGCGGGCAACAAGGCGACGCTACCCGTGAACCTGACGACGGGCGGCCGCTGGATTCCGAACTTCGATCCGTCGAAGCGCGTCGACCATCCGTGGGGGACGCTGACGTTCACGTTCAGCGATTGCGATCAAGGCCGGGTCGATTTCACGTCGAGCTATCCCGGCTACGGCAGCAATCACATGGACCTGACGCGACTCACATTGCCAGCGGGATTGACATGCACGTCGTCGGCAAGCGCTTCGGTCGTCAAGGGCCTCTGGACGGGCACGACGAGCGCCAACGAAAGCGCGATCGTCGTCGTGCTCGACGACGGCAGCTACGAGATCGTCTATTCGAAGGCCGGCGGCACCGCTGACGCAGGCGTGATTCGGGGAACGAGCAGTGCAGACGCCGGCACGCTCTCCTCGTCAGATGCAATGAACTACCCGATTGCGCAGGCGACCGAGGCAACGGGATTCGCGTCCGCGGCCTCGGTCGACGGCACGTTCGTACCGGCGAGCGCACTGAACCTCACGATCACGACGCGCAGTGGAACGCGGACGCTGGCTGCAGCGTTCGTGGCCGGTTCCGACCAAGCGCCGAGTCTCGATGCGCCCGCAGGCGGCTACGGCGGGTACAACGGCCACATCGGCGGCCGGCAGAATGCGACGTTCACGATCGATGGTGCGGGCAACATCTCGGGCAGGAACGCTGCCGGCTGTGCATACACGGGTACGATCGCGCCGCGGGCGTCGGTGCGCGTCTTCGACTGGAAGCTGGTGCCGACGAACAACCAATGCATCTTCGGTTCGACGCACCTGTCGGGACTGCTGTACTACGACGAAGCGGCGCGGCAGGTGCACGCGTTCGCGGCATACGCGAACGAGGCCGGCGCTGCCGACCAGTACTTCATGATCGGGGCGAAGAACTGACCGCGTCTCCTTCCCACTTCGACGACTCGCACCCGGCAGTCGTCATGATCGCATATCGTCTCGATTTCCGTACCCGGTCCGTCCGTCCGTCTTGACAGGCGGCGCGAAAGACTTGCCGGCATCGGCATAACCCTGAACAATGCAGCGCGTTGCCGGGGCGGCATACGGGGGAGATGAACGATGTGGCTCAATACGCTGCCGCTGTGGACATCGGCCCTGCTCGTCGTCGTGCTGCCGACGCTTCTCGCGGTGGCCGGTACCGTCGTGGTTCGCCGGCTGTTGCGGCTTACACGGTTGCGCGCGAACAACGAAGTCGCCGGGTTCAAGTTCGCGGTCGTCGGGGTGATCTATGCCGTGCTGCTCGCCTTTGCGATCTTCGTCGTCTGGGAGCAGTTGAGCGATGCGGAGGCCGATGTCGCGCGCGAAGCGGGCGCCGCGACGAATCTCTATCGTCTGTCCGGCGGAATCGACGACGAGGCCGGTCGCACCTTGCGCACGCTCGTCACCCGCTATCTCGAAACCGCGGTTGGGGAGGACTGGCCCGCCATGGGGCACGGCAACGCGAGCGCGGCCGCGACGCACGCGCTGAACGGACTCTACGCGGGCGCGGTCGCATACCAGCCGTCCGGCCCGCGCGAGCAGGCGGTCTTGAACGAAGTGCTGCACCAGTTGGGCGAGCTGACGGAGGCGCGCCGCGCGCGGCTGTTGAAGGCGTCGAGCCTCGTGCCCGGAGTCATCTGGCTCGGCCTCGTGATGGGCGCGGTGGTTACCATCGGCTTCACGTATTTTTTCGGCACCCGCCACCTGCGTGCGCAGATGCTGATGACCGGTGCGCTGTCGCTCTTGATCTGCTCCGGGCTGCTCGTCATCGTGGCGATCGACCATCCGTTCAGCGGGGCCGTCATGGTGCACCCGGACGCACTCGTCAAGGTGCTCGAGGATTTCGGCGGTGAGCCGGCGCCTGCGCGCTGAAGCAAGACCCAAAAAAAACCGGCGATCGCTCGCCGGTTTGATTTGAAGCAGCAACGGCTGCCTTACGCTGCGTTCGCCGACACCTCCGACGTCTGCGCAGGCGTCGCCGCCTCTTCGGTCGTGACGGCGGCGGCTTCAGGTCCCAACAGCTTCTGGCGCCGCCTTGCGTTGTGATACGCGAGGCCCGTGCCCGCCGGAATCAGGCGGCCGACGATGACGTTCTCCTTCAGGCCGCGCAGATCGTCACGCTTGCCCATGATCGCCGCTTCGGTGAGCACGCGCGTCGTTTCCTGAAAGGAGGCCGCCGAGATGAACGAGTCGGTCGAAAGCGATGCCTTCGTGATCCCGAGCAACATGTGCTCGTAGCTCGCGCCCTGCTTCGTCTCGTCACTTCGCACCTTGTCGTTCTCGTCCAAGAGATCCGAGCGCTCGACCTGCTCGCCCTGGA
>JAICLP010000321.1 GCA_025925475.1 Burkholderiales bacterium
CCCTCGGGATCCGTGAGCCAGCCCGGCACGTGCTTCCAGGTTCCGGGAAGCCCGAGCGGCACGCACGATGCGCGGCTGAAGCAGCCGGCATTGCCGAACGAGCAGTATTCGCCGGGCGGCCGCGGGTCGATCAGCGTCACGTGCCGGCCCTGAATCTGCAGGTAGCTTGCGCACGCGAGGCCCACGACGCCGGCACCGACCACTGCGATCCGTTTCGCCATCGTCACCGTCCCATCATCGATAGCCGGCTGCCTGCAATTCGAAGAGCTCGGCGTAGCGGCCGTTCTGACGCAACAGCTCGTCGTGCGTGCCGATCGCCTCGATCATCCCGTCGGCGAGCACGACGATGCGGTCCGCCATGCGCACGCTGGAGAAGCGATGCGAGATCAGCACCGCCGTCCTGTCGCGCGAAAGCTCCTTGAAGCGCTGGAACACTTCGAACTCCGCACGCGCATCGAGCGCCGCGGTCGGCTCGTCGAGAATCAGCACCTGCGCATCGCGCATGTAGGCGCGCGCGATCGCGATCTTCTGCCATTCTCCGCCGGAGAGGTCGATACCGCCGCGGAAGAGCTTGCCGATCACCTGGTCGTAGCCGTCGGGCAGCTTCGCGATGACGTCGTCGGCGAGGCTGCGCTGCGCCGCGCCGACGATGCGCGTGCGATCGTTGCGCGCGTCGATGCGGCCGACGGCGATGTTGTCGGCTGCGGTCAGGTGATAGCGGACGAAGTCCTGGAAGATGACGCCGATGTTCGAGCGCAGCGCCTGCAGGTCGTAGTCGCGCAGATCGCGCCCGTCGAGCAGGATGCGCCCCTCGTCGGGATCGTAGAGTCGCGCGAGCAGCTTGACGAGCGTCGTCTTGCCCGCCCCGTTCTCGCCGACGAGCGCCAGCACCTCGCGCGCGTGCAGCGTGAAGTTCAGGTGCCGTACCGCCCAGCGCTCGGCACCCGGATAGCGAAAGCCCGCATCGTCGAACGTGAAGCCCATCCGAATCGGTGTCGGAAACGGGAGCGGGTTCGGCGGCGAAACGATCTCGGGCTCGATCTCGAAGAACGAGAAGAGGTCGTCGAGATAAAGGGCCTGGCCCGCGAGCTGCGAAAAGCCCATCAGCAGGTCCTCGAGCAGGTTGCGCAGGCGCCGGAACGACCCGGCGAGAAACGTGAGGTCGCCGATCGTGAACTCGCCATGCAGCGTGCGCCAGACGATGTACGCATACGCGACGTAATAGGCGATCGTGCCGAGCGCGGTCAGCACGCCGCCGAGGCTCGCGCGCCGCAGCGCGAGCGCGCGGTTCGCGTCGAAGAAGCTCGTCGACAGCGCGCGATAGCGATCGATCAGGAACGGGTTGAGGCCGAAGATCTTGACCTCCTTCGCCGTCTCGACGCTCGCACCGGTGCGCCGCACGTAGTCGAGCTCGCGCCGCTCGGGCGTGCGCGCGTAGTTGAGCGAATAGCTCTGCGCGTTGAAGTGCGCTTCGCCGATGAACGCGGGAAGCAGCGCGATCGCCATCAGCGCGATGAGCCACGGCGCATAGACGAAGAGGCCGGCGCCGAAGCTCACGATCGTCACGATGTCCTGCGCCTGGCCGAAGAGCTGGCCGAGCAGCGACATGCGTCCGGCCGCCTGGCGGCGCGCCCGCTCGAGCCGGTCCTGCAATTCGCTGTCTTCGAAGTCCTCGAGGTCGAGCGTCGCCGCATGCGCCATCAGGCGCAGGCTCGTCTCGTTGCTGAACTTCTCGGCGAGCAGCGAATCGAGCAGCGACACGCTGCGGCCGAGCACGTCGGACAGCACGGCGAGACCGAATTCCAGCGCGAGCAGCCACAGGATCGGGTCGAGCATGCCGCTCGCGAGCCACGCGGCAAGGTCGTCGGCGGCCGGATGCGGCGATTTCGTCAACAGGACGACCTCGTCGATGATCAGCTTGCCGACGTAGAGCGTCGCCACCGGCAGAAGCGCGCGGACGATGCGCAGCAGTGCTTCGCCAAGCATCATCGGGCGGCTCGTCTGCCAGACGAGTGCGATGAACGGCGGAATGTTGCGAATGCCGCTCATCCGCTCCCGCAGCGTCCGGCGTTCGCCGTGCTGCACCCGCTCGGCGGCGGTTGCCTTGGTTGCCTTGGCGGCCCTGGCTCCCATCGAATAGTTGCGCGGCATGGCGTTATTGTGCCGTCCGCGGAGTTTTCGTTTCGCCGCGGCTGTCCAATCGGCTCACGTTGACTCCTAAAGGGCAGCCATGTCGATCCAGTCGATCAACCCGGCCAACGGCGAGGCCGTCGCGACCTATGACGAGATGACTTCGCAGCACGTCGCGGGCATCGTCAACTCGGCGCACGCCGCATTCAACGAATGGCGGCATGCGTCGTATGCCGATCGTGCGGTGCCGATGCGGAAGGCGGCCGAGATCCTGCGCAAGGACGCGCGCGACTTCGCGCAGCTGATGGCGCGCGAGATGGGCAAGCCGGTCCGCGACGGCATCGCCGAGGCCAACAAGTGCGCCGTTGCATGCGACTACTTCGCCGGCAACGCCGCGAAATTTCTCGCACGCGAAGCGGTGGCGACCGACGCGCGAACGAGCTTCGTCACGTTCAATCCTCTGGGCGTCGTGCTCGCCGTCATGCCGTGGAATTTTCCGTTCTGGCAGGTCTTCCGCTTCGCCGCGCCCGGGTTGATGGCGGGCAATGCCGCGGTGCTGAAGCACGCGTCGAACGTGCCCGGTTGTGCGATCGCGATCGAGGACGTCTTCCGGCGCGCGGGCTTTCCCGAGAACGTCTTTCGCACGCTGATGATCGGCAGCAAGGCCGTCGACGCCGTCATCGAGCATCCGCTCGTGCGCGCGGTCACGCTGACGGGCAGCGGACCGGCGGGCCGCGCGATTGCCGCGAAGGCCGGCCAGCTTCTGAAGAAGACCGTGCTCGAGCTCGGCGGCAGCGATCCTTACCTCGTGCTAGAGGACGCCGATCTCGGCGTCGCGGCCGACGTTTGCACGAAGGCGCGTATCGTCAATTCGGGACAGAGCTGCATCGCCGGCAAGCGGTTCATCGTCGTCGAGGCGGTACGCGAGGAGTTCGAGCGGCGCTTCGTCGCGCGGATGGCCGCCTCGAAGATGGGCGATCCGCTCGACGAATCGACGCAGATCGGGCCGCAGGCGCGCACCGATCTGCGCGACACGCTGCAGCGGCAGGTCGACCAGAGCCTCGCGAAGGGTGCGCGCTGTCTGCTGGGCGGCTCGATCCCCGACGGGCCGGGCGCGTGGTATCCGGCGTCGGTGCTGACCGATGTGCGTCCCGGGATGCCGGCGTTCGACGAGGAGACGTTCGGCCCGGTGGCCGCGATCGTGCCCGCGCGCGACGAAGCCGAAGCGGTGACGCTCGCGAACGCGTCGGTGTTCGGGCTGGGCGGCGGCGTGATCACGCGCGACGTCGCCCGCGGCGAGCGCATCGCGGCCGACCTGATCGAGAGTGGATGCGTGTTCGTGAACGATGCGGTGCGGTCCGACGCACGGCTGCCGTTCGGCGGGATCAAGGAGAGCGGTTACGGCCGCGAGCTCGCGAGCTTCGGCATCAGGGAATTCGTCAACATCAAGACGGTGTGGGTCGCTTGACGCGCGGGGCGGCCGCAAGTAGCGTCGGCGGGATGAGCCTTCATGCACGACGTTGCTTCGCAGCGATGCTGGTCGCGCTGCTGCTCCTGGCGGCACCGCCGCTCTTTGCCGCCGATGCGCGCAAGGTGCTGCGCGTCTCGCTGCCACGC
>JAICLP010000392.1 GCA_025925475.1 Burkholderiales bacterium
CAGATCGCCCGGCGCCTGCATGGTCTCGCTCTGTTTCGACGCCCACGCGCCGAGCTGACTGCCGCGCGCGCGCGAGGCAAAGTACGCGTCGGCCTCGGCGTCGCTCACCCGCTCGGCGCTGCCTTCGACGCGGACTTGAATCTCGAGCGGCTGCCAATGGAAGCACATCGCCGCGTCGGGACGGGCGAGCAGCTCGCGCCCCTTGCGGCTCTCGAAGTTGGTGTAGAAAACGAACCCGCGGTCGTCCACCGCCTTGAGCAGCACGATACGAACGCTTGGCCGGCCCTCGGCATCGACGGTGGCGAGCGCAAACGCCGTAGGTTCGGGAAGCCGATCACGTGGAACGGCCCTGGCTTGATCGAGCACCAGGCGAAAGTGCGCGATCGGATCGTCGACCGCGCGCTCGCTCGCCGTTCGGGTGTTCGATGCCGACTCGGGCGTGGCCACCTCAGCGTCCGTCGAGGATCGAGCCGATCACGCCGCCGACGATTCCAGCGCCCACGTTGTCCTGACGACGCGCCGCCGAGCGAGGCGCCGCGGCCAGAATGCGGTCGGCAAGCCGCGAGAACGGAAGCGTTTGCAGCAGCACGCGTCCGGGGCCGCGCAGCGCGGCGAAGAACAAGCCTTCGCCGCCGAACAGCGCCGTCTTGATGCCCGGCACCATCTGGATGTCGTACTCGACCTGCTCGTCCATCGCGACGAGACAGCCCGTGTCGACACGCAGCGTCTCGCCCGGCGCGAGGTGGATCTCGTGCATCGCGCCGGATGCGTGCAGGAACGCCTGCCCGTCGCCTTCGATGCGCTGGAGAATGAAGCCTTCGCCGCCGAAGAAGCCGGCGCCGATACGGCGAGTGAACGCGATCGTGACGTTGATCCCACGCGCCGCGCAGAGGAACGCATCCTTCTGCGCGATGATCACGCCGTTCCACTCGCGCAGCTCAACCGGCCGAATCTTGCCCGGCACGTGCGACGAGAACGCGACATCCTGCCGCACGCGCGCCGCATTGGCGAAGGTCGTCACGAAGAATGTGTCGCCCGAGAGCGCGCGCTTGGCGCCCTGGAACAACTTGTTCATCATGCCGCCACCCATGGCGTTCGGATCGAGCGTCGTATTGAGCACGATGCCGTCCTGCATGTACATCATCGCGCCCGCCTCGGCGATCACCATCTCGCCCGGATCGAGCGTGATGATGACCGCCTGCAGATCGTCGCCAATGAGCTTGTAGTCGATTTCGTCGGTCATTTTTTCTAGTGGCTAGGTGCTAGGTGCTAGCGGGGTGCTGGGTGCTGGCGGCTAGGTGGTACGAGCTTCTGAAAGCGAGCTGGTGGCGGCTAGCAACTAGCAGCCAGCACCCCACCAGTCCCTAGTCCCTGGCGTCTAGGGTCTAATGCCCCCCGCTTGCACGGCCGGCGTTGCCAGTTGATCCCGTCCCTTCGCGACGTACGGAATGCCGTGCACCATCCAGTCAGGCGCGGGCGCGCCCTTCAACTTGTTGTCGAAGAACTGCTGCATGCGCATCGCGATGTCCTTCTGGTTGGCGCGGCTCGCCGGATTGTGCACGTCGTTGTTGTAGCTGATCATGTACACCTCCTTGCCCAGCCGGCGCATGCCGACGAACAGCTCGATGCCCTGGTAGTACGGCACGGCGTCGTCCATGTCGTCGCTCATGATGAAGAGCGGCGTCGTGACGCGGTCGAGCCAGAAGAGCGGCGAGTTCTCGACGTAGAGCTGCGGCGCGTCGATGAGCGACTTGCCGATGCGGCTCTGACCGACTTCGTACTGGAACGCACGCGCCAGTCCCGATCCCCAGCGAATGCCGCCGTACGCGCTGGTCATGTTCGCCACCGGCGCGCCGGCCATCGCGGCGCTGAACAGGTGCGACTGCGTGATGATGTACGCGGTCTGATAGCCGCCCCATGACTGGCCCTGAATGCCGAGTCCCTTCGGATCGACGTAGCCGCGGGCGAGGAGCATCTCGACGCCAGGGATCACGGACTTGACCGAGCTGGGACCCGGGTAGCCGGTCTCGTAGACGATGTCCGGCACGAAGACCAGGTAGCCGTTCGAGACGTAATGCGTGTAGTTGATCACGTTCCGGCCGTTCGGCGGCACGTAGTTGTTGAACGTGTTCGAGAGCTTCTCGTAGAAGTACGTGATCATCGGGTACTTCTTGTGCGGATCGAAGTTCTCGGGCTTGAACAGCATGCCCTTGAGCGGAATGCCGTCCTCGCTCGTCCAGTGCACCATCTCCACGGTGCCCCAGTTGTAGTCCTTCTGCTGCGGGTTGGCGTCGGAGATGCGCGTCACCTTCGTGACCGACGGCCCGACCCAGAGATCCGGGAACATCTGGAAGGTGAACGTCTTCGTGAAGTCCTGGATGTTCACGCGCCCGTTGGCGAAGATGTTGCCCGCTTGCTGGCCCCCGTCGGTGGTCAGGTCGGCCTCGGCGCCGTTAAACGTCGCGACCCCGGTGGCCGTCAGGTTGCCATGGCTGGCGAAACCGCCCGCTTGATGGATGAGGGTCTTGCCGCCGCTGGAGTAGGTCCAGCTCTCGAGGGCCATCGTCCCGGTC
>JAICLP010000007.1 GCA_025925475.1 Burkholderiales bacterium
AATCGGCGGTGCCCCAGCCCCAGCGCTCCCAGATCGTCCACATCGGGATGTGCGCGAGCACGACGACCGGCGTCGAATGCGAGACGCCGGCGAGATCGCCCTTCATCCATGAAAGCTGCTCGTCACCGAGCGATGCGAGCGTGCCGGCCTTGAAGTTCTCGACGTTGTTGAGACCGATGAAGTGCACGCCGCCGTGATCGAAGCTGTACCACGGCTTGCCGTTGCCGTCGTGGTCGAAGAGCTTCAGGTAGCCGGTCGTGCCGTTGTCGATCGTGTCGTGCTCGCCGGGCACCGTGTGCACGCGGTCGACGCGAAGCTCCTGCAGGATCTCTTTCGCATGGGCGAACTCCTCGGGCTTCGACAGGTGGCTGATGTCGCCGGTATGGACGACGAACGCCGGCATCGTGGGAAGCGCGTTGATCTCGGCGATTGCGTGACGCAGGCTCCCCACTACGTCGGGGTTCGCGTCCTTCTTGAAGCCGATGTGCGTGTCGCTGATCTGCACGAACGTCAGCGCGCCGCTCGACGCGGCTTTCATCGCATCGCCGCGGGTTGCACCAAGCGCGACCGGCACGCCGCCGGCAACGCTCCAGACGACAGCGGCGCCGCTCCATGCGGCAAGGCAGCCGAGCGCCTTGCGGCGGCTGGGCGAATTGGGCGGGCTTTCCGGGTCATGCGTAGTCATCGCAAATCCTCCAACGGTGGGGTGAACGGGGACTTCCGTCACGCCTTACCGTCGCCCCCGCCCGGATATTCCCGGCCTCCCCGGAGAGGGCAGCGGCGGGAATAAAGTGGCGCCTGCTGCGGTACACCGGCCGACGTAACCCGCGGGGCGAGCGAAACGAACAACGCCGTAACGGGTCACGCGAGGGAGCACTGCTTGTCCGATCACGCACGTTTCGAGAAGCTCGTCATGCCGCACTTGGGGGCCGGTTACAACCTTGCGCGCTGGCTCGCGCGCGACGGTCACGATGCCGAGGACATCGTGCAGGACGCGTGCATGCGCGCGCTGAAGTACATCGATTCCCTGAACAGGGGCGAGGCGCGAGCCTGGTTCCTGACGATCGTGCGGCACGCGTTCTACGACTGGTGCGAGCGCAACCGGCCCGCGGAGATCGCGCACGACGATGGCAGCGCGCTCGAAGCGGCGGTCGATCACAACGCGATCGATCCCGAGCAGGCGGCGGTACGCCGCGCCGAATCGAAGGTGCTCGCCGACGCCGTCGCCGAGCTGCCGCTCGCCTTTCGCGAGGTGCTGATCCTGCGCGAGATGGAGGAGCTGTCGTACAAGGAGATCGCGCGCATCGCCGACATTCCGATCGGAACCGTGATGTCGCGGCTTGCGCGCGCAAGAGCATTGCTTCAGGGATCGCCGCGGCTGCGCGCGATCGGGGAACGGACGTCCGGAGGTGACCGGTGAATTGCGATCAGGCGGAACCGTTGATTGCGGCGTACGCCGACGGCGAGCTCGACGCGCTGCGGCGACTCTTCGTCGAAAAGCATCTGCGCACGTGCGCGCGCTGCGCCGAACAGCATGCCGAGCTGCTCGGACTGCGGCGGCGACTGCGCGCCGAAGCGCCCTATTTCGCGGCGCCGTCGGCGCTGACCGAGCGCGTGCGCGCGATGGTCGCTTCGACGCCGGCCGCACGGCCCGCGCGCGCATCGCGCGTGCCGGAGCGCGGGCGGTGGCTGTCGGCCGCGCTGCCGCAACGCTGGCAATGGGTTTCCGGAGGCGCGCTCGGCGGATGTGCGGCAACGGTGCTCGCGTTCGTCGTCGGCACGGCCGTCATCGATTGGCAGGCGAGCCACGACATGGTGGCGCAGGCAGTGTCGCGGCACGTGCAGGCGACGCTCGGCGATCGCCTCGTCGCCGTCGTGTCGTCCGACCAGCATACGGTGAAGCCGTGGCTTTCGGCGCGCCTCGACTATTCGCCGCCGGTGCACGATCTCGCGGGCGACGGCTTCCCGCTGCTCGGCGGGCGGCTCGACACGCTCGGCGGCCGGAAGGTCGCGACGCTCGTCTACGGCTATCGCAAGCACACGATCGACGTATTCGTGCAGCCCGACGCATTCCACATGCCGGCGTCGAACGAGCTGCGCGGCTTCAACGTCGCGCATCAGCGCGCTGCGGGATGGGACTGGCTCGCCGTGTCGGATGCCGAGCCGCAGGTCCTCGAAACCTGCCTCGACAAGCTGATCCGCGCGGCAACCGCGCAGTAGCGCGAGCGCGCGCTACCGGCAGCGCCGCAACGTTATTCCCATCGGCATAAACGCTTCTCCACGCAGGTCTGGCAATCGAGCGAACCAACGACGCTCGTCCATTTCTGCAAAGGAGAAGCCATGTATCGCAAGTTCACGAAGACCCAACTGATCGCCGCGGCTGCGCTCACGCTCTGTGCGTCGATTGCGCTGGCCGACGACAGCAGCATGAGCGTGCTGACCGGCGATTCATACGCGTATTTCAACCAGCTCGACTACCGCCCCGGTGGCTTCAACCTGGCGCGCACACGGCAAGCGCCGACTGACGAGGCTGCCATCAAGGCGCCGCAGCCGAAGGAGCGCGACACCGCGATGAAGATGCCGCAGGTGCCGCACCACGCGGACGACCGGCCGATCATGCTCGCCGATCGTCCCCGGATCTCGCTTCCGAGTCCCTTCAACGACAACAAGGGCGCGTAAGCGCCCGATCCCCAACGCGACCCGCGCGTTCGCGACGCCGCAAGGCGTCCGCGTCACGCGGGTCGCTTCCGGAGACAATCCGATGAAATCGAATCGTTCGTTTCGAACGAAGAAGGCGCTCGTCGCCATCGCACTGGCCGTTGCGGGTGGACGCTCTCTCGTGACGCGCGCGGCAACGGTCGACGAGTTGCAGCAGCAGATCGACGCGCTCCGCAAGCAGGTTCTCGAAATGCAGGCGAAGGAGCAAAAGGAAGGCAAGGCCAGGGCGAGCGAGAACGCCGTCACCGGCGGCGCGACGAAGGGCTCGTTCAAGCTGCCCGGATCGGACACGTCGGTGACGCTCGGCGGCTACGTCAAGCTCGACGCGGTGTTCAGCAACCCGAGTGCCGGCGTCGACAATGCCGCCGACCTGCAGCTCAATGCGTCGAGCATCACCGTCGGTCCCGGTGCCGGCGATCATGAGCGCAACCAGGTGAAGTTCGGCGCGCGCGAGACGCGGCTCTTCGCGAAGACGAATACGCCGACCTCGCTCGGCGACCTCGACACGCACATCGAGTTCGATTTCTACGGCGCCGACGGCAACGAAAGCGTCAGCAATTCGCACGGCCTGCGCTTGCGCCACGCCTACGCGACGCTCGGCCCGTTCCTCGCCGGGCAAACGTGGACGAACTTCATGAATCCCGCGGCGCTGCCGGAAACGCTCGACTTCGGCGGACCCGTCGGGCAGATCTTCGATCGCCAGGCGCAGGTGCGCTGGACGCAGCCGTTCGGATCGTCCGCTTTCGCGCGATCCGGCCGCTGGTCGGTCTCGCTCGAGAATCCCGAAACGGTCGCGCAGGTTCCCGGTGGCGCAAGCTTTCGCGCCGACGACGATCGCGTTCCCGACATCACCGGACAAGTCGCGTTCGATACGCCGCGCGGCGCATTTTCGTTGCACGGCCTCGTGCGGCAATTGCGCGTCGATTCGGCGGCGTCACCTGCGGCCGCGGATCAGAAGCTGGGCGCGGCATTGAGCGTTACCGGTGTCGTTCCGGTGCGCGGCAGCGACGATGTCCGGTTCACCGCAAGCGCCGGGAACGGCATCGGACGCTACTCGAATGGATTCTTCCCCGACGCGGTGATCGGCGGCGACGCTCGCGTGCGCCTTCCGTCGCAGTGGGGCACGTTCGTCGCGTACCGGCATTACTGGACCGAGCGCTTGCGCTCGTCGCTCGTGCTGTCGGCAGCCGGCGAGGACAATCCGAGCGGTGCGCCGGGCAACACGAACAAGGCGACGCGCTCCGCGCACGTAAACCTTATCTGGAGCCCCGTCGCGAAGAGCGATGTCGGCCTCGAATACATCTATGCGGATCGCGAGACCGAGGACGGCCAGCGCGGACACCTGAACCGCCTGCAGGCGTCGGCGAAATACGCGTTCTAGCAATCTTTGCAGAACCCGATCGAGGTTCTGCAAGGATCCTAGCGCAATGCGATCGCGAGCCCGAGCGGGACGAATCCGATGGCCATCAGATTGCCGATCAGCACGATCGACGCGACCTTGCCGGGCTCCTGGCGGAACTGCTCGGCGACCATGAAGTTCAGCACGGCCGGCGGCAGGCTGCCGAACAGGATCAGCAAGCCACGCTGGGTCGCGTCGAGATCGAGCGCGAACGCGAGCAGCCACGCGCTGACGATGCCGGTCAGCGGACAGACGAGGCCGCCGATGACGCCGATCTGCCAATCCGCCAGCTTTCCTTCGTACAACCTCGCGCCGAGCGACAGCAGCATCATCGGGATCAGCGCGTCGCCGACGAGCTTGATCGCCGTCGACAGCCATTCGGGAAGCGGCGGATGCGTGAGCGCGAACGCGAAGCCGACGACGGTGGCGATCACGATCGGATTGCGCAGCAGATTGCCGAAGCGCGCATGGTGATCGATCAGAAAGACGCCGAGCGTGAACTGCAGCAGGTTCGAGATCGTGAACAGTGCGACCATCGGCGCAAAGCCGGCGGTGCCGTAAGCGAGCACCGCGAGCGGCAGCCCCATGTTGCCGCAGTTGTTGAACATCATCGGCGGCACGAACGTACGCTCGTTCGCGCGGATCAATCGCGCGAGCGGCCAGGCGAGCAGTCCCGAGCCCAGGACGACGCCGACGCTGCCGACGATGAGCAGCCTGTTCGCGACGACGTCGAACTCCTTGCTCGCGAGTGCGGAAAACACGAGCGCGGGCGCGAGCACGTTCATGCTGATGCGGTTCGTCACCGCCATGTCGGGTTTCGTGCGCCACGCGTAGAACCAGCCGAGCGCGATGATCGAGAACACCGGCAGGATGATGCCGGCGAGGCGGGCGAGCACTCCGGGCCCTACAGAATGTATTGCGCGAGGTTGTCGTCGCCCGCGATGCCCGCCAGCCGCTCGTCGACGTACGCGGCGTCGATCGGAATCGTCTCGCCGGTGCGCCGCGCCGCGTGGAACGACACGTCCTCGAGCAGGCGCTCCATCACCGTGTAGAGGCGTCGCGCGCCGATGTTTTCCTGGCGCTCGTTCACCGAGTGCGCGATCTCGGCGATGCGCCGGATGCCGTCCGTGGCGAACTGCAGGTGCACTTGCTCGGTGCCGAGCAGCGCTTCGTACTGGCGCGTGAGGCATGCATCGGTCGCCGTCAGGATCCGCTCGAAATCCTCGACCGACAGCGGTGCGAGCTCGACGCGAATCGGCAGCCGCCCCTGCAGTTCGGGAATCAGGTCGGACGGCTTCGACAGATGAAAGGCGCCCGATGCGATGAAGAGAACGTGATCGGTCTTGATCATCCCGTACTTCGTCGTGACGGTGGTGCCTTCGACGAGCGGCAGCAGGTCGCGCTGCACGCCCTGCCGCGAGACGTCGGCGCCGTGGGTGTCAGTGCGCGCGGCGATCTTGTCGATCTCGTCGATGAATACGATGCCGTTCTGCTCGGCCGCCGCGAGCGCGCGCGCCTTGATGTCGTCGTCGTTGACGAGCTCCCCGGCCTCTTCCTCGGTCAGCTGCTTCAGCGCATCGGGCACCTTCATCCGCTTCACTTTGCGGCGTCCGCCGCCGATCTGCTGGAACATCCCCTGGATCTGCGACGTCAGGTCCTCCATCCCCGGCGGCGCCATGATGTCCATCTGCGGCGGCAGCACCGACATCTCGATGTCGATCTCCTTGTCGTCGAGCTGACCCTCGCGCAGCATCTTGCGAAAGCGCTGGCGCGTCGCGGAGTCGGTCGGCTTCATGTCCTCGAAGTTGACCTCGCGCGCCGGCGGTATGAGCACGTCGAGAACGCGCTCCTCCGCCGCATCGGCGGCACGATCGCGGACCCGCCGCGTCTCGGCTTCGCGCGTCTGCTTGATCGACACCTCGACGAGATCGCGAACGATCGTGTCGACGTCGCGGCCGACGTAGCCGACCTCGGTGAATTTCGTCGCCTCCACCTTGACGAACGGCGCATCGGCGAGGCGCGCGAGACGGCGCGCGATTTCCGTCTTCCCGACACCCGTCGGCCCGATCAACAGGATGTTCTTCGGCGTGATTTCCTGGCGCAGCGGCTCGGGCACTTGCTGCCGGCGCCACCGGTTGCGCAGCGCGATCGCGACCGCGCGCTTCGCCGCGTGCTGCCCGACGATGTGCTTGTCGAGCTCGGAAACGATTTCCTCGGGCATCATCGGCAACGGCATTTCGCAATCCTCAAATGAAACGGCCGCCTGAAGCTCGGCGGCCGCTCCATTTTACCGCGCGTACGTTGCGCGGCGTCGCTTCGGCTACGGCACGAACAACTGGGCGCAGTTTCCCGGTTGCGACGGGTTCTGCGCGATCGCGCCGTCCTTCGGAATGCACTGGCTCGGCGGCAGCGGCGCCTTGTCCTCGACGTGCGCGACCAGCAGATCGAACGCCTTCTGTGCGTGCGGCTGGATCACCACCAGCTCGGGGAACGGCGTCACGTAAGACTCGATGTGATTGCCGTTCTGCACTTCGTACAGCCGGTACTGGGCATTGCGCTGATCGTTGTTGCCCTTGCGCGATGCATCGACCGCCGTCTCATACGCGCGCGCCTGATGCTTGATCGGCAACAGCGCGTCCATCGTCCCTGCAACGGTGATGAGCGGCTTCTTGATCTTGCCGGTCGTCGTGTTCGCGGCCACGCTGGCGAAGACTCCGGGGAGGCCGAGGCGATCGAGATAGTCGTAGTTGCCGGGCCCCGCACCGAACGTGTCGTAGCTCGGATCGAATCGCTGCTGCCACTGGCACGTCGTGACTTCCCAGAAGTCGTTGTAGTAGTCGCCCCACAGCGACGTGACGGCGCCGGTTGCCGGATTGCGATGCACGATGTCCGGTGGATAGCCGGCCGCGCGAATGTTCTGCGCGGCGACACTGTTCGGGTCGTAGTCCGCAGCGCGATACAGCGGGAAGTTCTTCACCGCGACGGGCAGGTCGACGAGGATGTTCTCGGTCGGGTCGATATACGTTCCTTCCCAGTCGACGCCGCCGTCGAACAGGTTCGGTGCTTCCTCCATTGCACGGCGCACCTGGTAGCCGCCGTTCGACGTGCCGACCGCATAGGTCCGCCGCGGCGGATTGTGGTAGTTCACCTTTGCCGCGCTCTGCGCGAGCTGCGCCGTCTTCAGCATGTACTGCGTCCACTGCGTGAACGGCTTGTCGGGATCGACGTCGTAGAAGTGCACCCACAAAAGCGACAGCGCGCCACCCGGTGGATTGACGCGGCACGAATCGGGCGCCGGTTGCGTCACCGATCCGAAATTGACGACGTAGAAGTTCAGGACGCCCTTGTTCTGCGACGCGTACGCGTAGCCCTTCGGCAGCACGTAATCGCTCCATGCGAAGTCGCCGTTGTATTCGCTGCGTGTGCCGGATGCCCCGGCGACGACGAGCTTGCCGTTCCAGTTGTCGGGGAAGCGCAACAGGAAGCGCGCCTGTTGTGTCGGATCGTCGGCGTACCAGCCTTCGACCTGAATGCCTGGAACCGGTCCGGCGCTGGGGGCCGGACCGTTCGAAATGACGCCGCGATCGGTGATCGGCGTGAACGAGCCGAAATTCGCCGGCAGCCCGAGGACCGATACGCCGGGCAGCGTCGCGCCGTCGGCGAACGTGCCGATCGAATTGTTGGCGGGAGTCGTTACCGCATTGTTCGTGCGCAGGTCGTCGCTGTGAAAGCAGACGACGCCGGTGGCCTTGCCAGCGAGAAACTGTTCGATCGCCGCGCAGTTCGGCGCCGCGTGTACAGCGAGCGGGAACGGCGCGAGCGCGAGCAGGGCGCTCAGTCGTTTCAGTCGTCTTCCATCCATGGATTCTCCTCTGATCATCGTGGGCGAACGCGTCGGTTCGAATGAGAGATCGCGCGGCCGTCTGCGGCCGCCCCGCGATCGTTGTAGCGCACATCGCGGTGACTGCACGAACGGCGCGGAGCGCGAATGCTAACCAATTATGCAATGCGGCGCGAGGGCCTCCGGCAACGACTTGCGCCTCCGGCAAATTGGCATCGGCCGAAGCGTCGAGGCGCCGTGCGACAATCGCGCCAACCCCAGGGTGTGAAGGAGGCGTTGGTTGGCTCCCGTACGGCAGTTCAATGCGCTGGTCGCGACGCTCGTCGTGCTCGCCGTCGCCGGATGCTCGGGCGTGCATATCGGGACGACGCACTACGACGAAGAGAAGCAAACGGACACGACGGATTACGGCCAGGTCGCGCCGCTTCGTCCGATCGGCGGCTCGGCGATCTTCGGCAAGATCCGAGTCATCGATCGCGGCGACGGCGCGAGCGTGCTCGTGTCGATGATGAACGTTCCGCCCGGCGCTTACCGGATCGCTTTCAATGAGACGCCGAACTGCTCGTCGCCGAACGGCTTTTCCGCGGGCGCACCGTGGGCTCCCGCCGGCGCGGATGCGCGCAGCCTGATCCCCGTTCAGCGCGTCAACTCGGAAGATCGCGTCGAATTGTCGCTGCGCGTGCCGGCGTTGCGGACGAAGGGACCGAACGGCGTAGCCGGGCGCAGCGTCGTCATCTACTCGGGACTGAAGGTCACCGACGCGCAGCCCGACGTGCCGAACGAGCGGATGGCGTGCGGCGTATTCGAGACCGCGCATCGGCTCGAGTTCTGACGCGACGTCGTCGATCCTCCCTACTGCGCCGACCCGCCGATGGGCTTGCTCGACGACCGGAAGATCCTGATCACCGGAGTTCTATCCGAGCGCTCGATCGCGTACGGCGTCGCGAAGGCGTGTCATCGCGAAGGCGCGACGCTCGCGTTCACGTATGCGAGCGAGGAGTTGAAGCCGCGCGTCGTGAAGCTCGCCGCGCAGTTCGGTGCCTGCCCGGTGCTCGCCTGTGACGTCACGTCCGACGAGCAGATCGCAGCGCTTTTCGCCACGCTGCGCGCCGAGTGGAAGGCTCTCGACGGGCTGCTGCATTCGATCGCATTCGCGCCGCGCGAGGCGCTGTCCGGTGATTTTCTCGAAGGCCTGTCGCGCGCCGCGTTCGCCACGGCGCACGACGTGTCGAGCTACAGCTTCGCGGCGCTCGCGAAGGCCGCGCGTCCGCTTCTCGCCGGTCGCAATGCATCGCTGCTGACGCTCACGTACCTCGGCGCGGTGCGCGCGCTCGCCAACTACAACGTGATGGGACTCGCGAAGGCGAGCCTCGAAGCGAACGTTCGCTATCTCGCGGCGGCGCTCGGCCCCGAAGGCACGCGCGTGAACGCGATCTCGGCCGGGCCGATCAAGACGCTCGCTGCGGCCGGCATCGGCGGTTTCTCAAAGATCCTGAATTTCGTCGCGCAGTCCGCGCCACTGCGGCGCAACGTGACGATCGACGAGGTCGGCAACGTCGCCGCGTTCTACTTCTCGTCGCTGTCGAGTGCGATCACCGGCGAAGTCACGTACGTCGATTGCGGGTTCTCGAACGTCGCGGCGGGACTCACCGAGTAGCGATCAGCGTGAGCGCCGAAGGGCCGTCCCGAGGCGCGAACTGCGCCCCCGCCGGGGGCAGCGAAGCCGTGCAACGGCGAGCGTGGGGGGCTCGCACCGGCGCCGATGGGCCGCCCTACGACGCGGTCATCGTCGGCGGCGGCCACAACGGCCTGGTGTGCGCGGCGTATCTCGCCGCGGCCGGCATGTCGGTATGCGTGCTCGAGCGACGAGCGGTCGTCGGCGGCGCGGCGGTCACCGAGGAGTTCCATCCCGGCTTTCGCAACTCGACCGCGAGCTACACGGTCAGCCTGCTCGCGCCGGAAGTCATTCGCGAACTCGACCTCGCGTCGCAGGGCCTTGCGATCGTCAAGCGGCCGCTCGCGAATCTGCTTCCGTTGCCGAACAACGCGCATCTGAAAGTCGGCGGGGACATCGCGGCGACGCAGGCCGAGGTCGCGAAATTCTCGTCGTGCGACGCCGAACGCCTGCCCGCGTATTACGCGATGCTCTCGCGCGTCGCCGACGTGCTGCGCGCATTGCTGCACGTGACGCCGCCGAACGTCGGCGCGCATCGTGGCGGTCGCATTGCAGCGGTGCTCGAGATGTGGAAGACCGCAAAGCCGTTTCGCGCGCTCGACCGCGCGGGCCAGCGCGACGTGCTCGATCTCTTCACCAAAAGCGCCGGCGAGATCCTCGACCGCTGGTTCGAATCGGCACCGATCAAGGCGGCGTTCGGCTTCGACGCGGTCGTTGGCAATTTCCAGAGCCCCTATACCCCGGGATCCGCGTACGTGCTCCTGCATCACGTCTTCGGCGAGGTGAACGGCGAGCGGGGGCAGTGGGGACATGCGATCGGCGGCATGGGCGCGATCACGCAGGCGATGGCGAAGGCATGCGAAGCGCGCGGCGTGACGATTCGCACGTCGACTTCCGTGCGGCGTGTTCATGTCGACCGCGGCCGCGCGGCGGCGGTCGTGCTCGAAAACGGCGAAACGATCGCGGCGCGGCGCGTCGTCGCGAACGTGAATCCGAAGCTCCTGTTCACGCAACTCGTCGCACCCGAAAATCTCGACGACGACTTTCGCGCGCGGATCGACGCCTATCGCTGTGCGTCGGGCACGTTTCGGATGAATGTCGCGCTCGCCGAGCTTCCCGATTTCACGTGCCTGCCGGGCGTACACGCGCAGCAACACCACGGCAGCGGCATCATCGTCGCGCCGTCGCTCGATTACATGGAGCGCGCGTACTTCGACGCGAAGACGCTCGGGTGGTCGCGTGCGCCGATCGTCGAGATGCTGATACCGTCGGTGCTCGATTCGTCGCTCGCACCGCCGGGGATGCACGTCGCCAGCCTCTTCTGCCAGCACGCGAATCCGCGCATCGGCGACGTGCTGCCGGGTCAAACATGGGACGATCATCGCGAAGCGGTGGCCGATCTGATGATCGCGACGGTGAATGCGGTTGCGCCGAATTTCGCAGGAAGCATCGTTGGACGCCGCGTGCTCTCGCCGCTCGACCTCGAGCGCGAGTTCGGCCTGGTCGGTGGCGACATCTTTCACGGCGCGCTCGCACTCGACCAGCTTTTCTCCGCGCGGCCGGTGCTGGGCAATGCCGATTACCGGATGCCGATCGCTGGCTTGTATCTATGCGGTTCGGGGGCGCATCCGGGCGGCGGCGTCACGGGCATTCCGGGGCGCAATGCCGCGCGGGAAATTCTTCGCGATGCGAGACGCGCTCGCGGACGGCGAAACGCGATGTGGCAGACAAAGTGACGCAAACACCGCGTCGCCACTCCGTATACGGATCGCGAATCTCGTCGTCGCCAGATTCAAACGCGATTTGAAGGCCGAGCCGCCCGTTACGGATGCGCGCGTCGATAACCCCTGACCGGCTTGCGAAACGCGAAATGCTTGCAGCCGAAGTAAAACAGGATCGTGTACGGAGGGATGCCAACCGCCTGCGCAAGATACCCATTGACCTGCAACACACGTACGCAATAGAGCACGGTGGCCAGATTGACGATGTACGCGACGAGCGCCACCGCGAAGAAGCGGACGAGGGCCGTGCCGGGATGTTCGCGATGCTCGAAGGTCCAGGATCGATTGAGCAAGAAGCTCCAGGACAAGCCGACGCCATATCCGATGAGGTTCGATGATGCGTCGCCGAGGCCAACAAGAGATTTCATCGCGTAGATCGTTCCGAGCCCGACGAACGTGTTCGAGACGCCGACCAGGACGAATTTGACGGGCTGCCACTGCATGGGCGCTATCCGTGAACCCGCTTGCGCCGCAAGGGCAGGCAAAGCCATTTCCCTGCGAACATCGAACTGATGGGACCCCTCCATAGCACCGGCTTCGATCGGTCGGCGCCGCGCCGACCTGGCACTTTCCGGCTCCCGGTCGTGATACCCATGTACACCGGGTTGCCATGCTGCCGGCCGACGCAGCGCGCGGATAGCGTGGCGAAAAATATCGAAGTCCCCCGATAAGCCGGGTTCTGTTACGGCGCGCGAGCGCTATGACCGTCATTCCTCTAGGCCCGCCGTTGCCGGCGGGCTCGAGCCGCCTACCCGCGGACTCGGCGAGCAGCGTCGTCGTCCGCCTATTTGGCGTTGCTCCGGATGGAGGTTGCCGCGTTTCACCCGCTCCGCGAACGGAGCGACTCGTCTCTGTGGCCCTGTTCCTCGCCTTGGCGACGGCCGCGAGGCCGGCGCTTACTGCGGCCGGGCGTTACCCGGCATCCTGCTCTGCGGAGCCCGGACTTTCCTCTCCCTCGAGCGGGGGAGCCCGAGGCAGCGACGATCTGGGGGACTTCGACGCGAATTATAGCTTTGCGGCGAAATCGCTCGACAGCACCGACGACGCACGCTCGATCGCGAGCGTCTCGCTGAAGTATCGCTGCGCCTCTTCGTAGGCGCCGTTTCGGCGCGCCCGCTCGGCGGCGAGCTCGAAATAACGAATCGCCTTCGTCGGCTCGTCAGCGGCACGCCAGTGCCGCGCGAGCGTCGCGTAATGCGGTGCTGCGTCGTCCCCATAGCGGCGCTCGTACCATTGCGCGACCTCACGGTGCAACTGACGCCGTTGCGCCAGCAGCATCCGCGCGTACGCGGCGTCGCGCATGCCATCGGCGAACGCGAGGACGTCCTTGCCGCCGTCCGAAAGCGGCGCGATCAGTTCGAGCGCGACGAGGGAATCGAGGTGCCGGCCGACGTTGGGCCGCTCGGCATCATCGGGGTAGACGTCATGCACGACCGTCCGCGTGAAGACGTGCCCGATCACGCTCGCCGTCTTGAGCGTCAACTGCTCGCCGGGCGAAAGGCGGTCGACGAGCGTGCCGCGATCGACATCGTCGCGAGGACGCTGCTTCGCATGCTCGGCGAGCGGACGATAGACCGCGACCGGCTGCGCCTTTCCCTTCACGGTCATCGGCGCGCGCGACTCGAAGTCGAGGTCGTTCCGAGCCGCCTCGTACACCGCTTCGTCGCAGAGCGTGCCGCCTGGGGCCGCCGCCATCATCAATCGCGCGGCGAGATTGGCCGTGTCGCCAATCACGCTGTACGCGCGGTGCGCCTTGCTGCCGTAGGCACCCGCACGCACCGGACCGCAGGCGATGCCCACCGTTACGCGATCGATGTACGCGAACTTCGCCGGCGGCGACTGCAATTCCAGCGCGGCACGAACCGCACGCGTGGCGTCGTCGTCGTGCGCGACCGGCGCACCGAACGTCAGATGGAAATACGAGCCCTTGTCGCCGAGCACGAGCTGCAGCAACGTGCCGTCGTGGCGCCGCGCGACGGCCTGGACGAAGCGCGTGAATTCATCGAGCTTGTGCTGCGCCTGCGCGTCGTCGTCGTAGTCGATGCCGCAGAAGCGGACGAACAGCGATGCCGCGGGCCGCATTTCCGACAGGAACGCGCTCTGGCCGGCGCGTACCCTCTCGTATACCGCGGGCGGCAGGAACGGCCGCGAACGGGCGTCGTCGAGCGCGCGCTCGAGTGTCGGCCACGCTGCGGGCGCGACCGGCGCGGCCGGCGGCTCGAGCAACGCGACGCGCTCGTCATCTCTCCATTGTGCAACGCGTACGGCATCGCCGAGCGCCGCGACGACGGCCCTGGTCGCGACGACTTCGCCGCGTCGCGCGTGATGCTCCGCATCCGCGAGCGCGTCCATCGTGCGGCCGCCGACCACGTCGAGCACGTGAAGGCCCGGGTCGCCGGCGAGCATGCGTCGCGCAGGCCCGCACGCAACGGCGACCTTGACGCCGATCGACACGACGAGGCCACCGGGCGCGACGATATCGGCGAATTCGTGCATTGCCTGGTGCATTGCGAATGCGCAGCCGACGCCACGAAGCGCGCTCTCGCCGTCGAACCAGCAGGTGATCGCGTCGCCGCCGAAGCCGACGACGCTGCCCCCATGGCGATGCACGCAATCGATCAACGCCGCGAGCACCCGATTGACCTGCCGGGTGATTTCCTCGGCGCCGCGTTGCGGGCCGAGCTCGCGTGCGAACGATTCACTGAGCGGTGTGAAGCCCGAGATGTCGGCGAACAGCGCGGTCCCGTGCGCGCGCTCGACGAGGTCGCAGCCGCGCGCAACCGCAAGCCGGCGATCCATCGGCATGTAGATGTCCGTCGTATCACCCGCGCTGGCGCGCTGCTCCTCGATGTCGAGCTGCAGCTGTCGCAACTGCTCGCGCAACCGCTGCTCGCGCGCGACGACTTCCTGCGCCATCGTGCGGAACACGCGCGCGAGGTTGCCGAGCGCATCGCCGCGTGCCGCAACACCGGCAATCGCGGCTTCGTCGTAGCTCCCGGCTCGCACGGCGTGCGCGGCCGCGGTCAATCGCTCGACCTCGCGCAGATATTCGAGCTCGAGATCGCGCCGCAGCTTCCGCTCGAGCCCCGAGCGGATGCGCGCCTGCAGCAGCACCGGCTCGAAAGGTTTCGGCAGGTAATCGTCGGCGCCGCTCCGGATCCCTCGGACAATGCTTGCGAGATCGTTCATCGCCGAGATGATGACGACGGGCAGGTCGCGTGTCGCTGCGTCGGCCTTGATGCGCTCCAGCACGGCGAAGCCGTCCATCACCGGCATCATGATGTCGAGCAGCACGAGGTCCGGCGCTTCCGCGCGTATGCGTTCGAGCGCCTCGCAACCGTTGGCTGCGCTCACCGTGTCGTAGCCCAGGTCGTCGAGCTCCTGCGCGAGGAAATCGACGTTGAACGGCTCGTCGTCGACGACGAGGATCTTCCGGCGCGTCATCGGCCCAGGTGTCGGTCGAGCGTTTCGAACAGCAGCGCGTCGTCGAGCGGCTTCGTCAGGTAGTCGTTGCAGCCGGCGGCGATCGCCCGCTCGGCGTCGCCCGCCATCGCGTGAGCGGACAGCCCGATGATCGGCATCGCGAGCCCGCTTGCGCGAATGCGCCGCGTCGCCTCGTAGCCGTCGCAAACGGGCAGCGACATGTCCATCAGGATCAGGTCGGGATGCTCCGTGCTCGCGAGCTCGACGCCCTGCTCCCCATCCTTCGCGATCGCGAGCGCGTAATCGTCCTCGAGCAGCTGCGTGAGGAGCTCGATGTTGAGGTCGACGTCCTCGACGATCAGGATCTTCTTCATCGGCCCGCTTTCAATTCGCAGTGGATGGCCGGCCGAGTGCGCCCTCGATCTCGCGGATCAGCGCGTCGGCGGCGAGCCCCTGCTTACGGATGACGTTCGCGACACTGCTCTTCAACCCGTCGGTCTCCGCGGCCGACAGGCTCTTCGCGGTGAGCACGACCACCGGAATCGTCCTGTGCATCGGATCGACCCGCAGGCGCTCGATGACCCCGAATCCGTCGAGGCGCGGCATCATCAGGTCGAGGAGGATCACGTCGGGGCGATGGCGCGCAATTGCCGCCAGCGCATCGATGCCGTCCCCCGCCGCATGCAATTCGTACTGCGCGCCGACGAGCTGGCGCACCATGTCGATCACATCCGGATCGTCGTCGGCGACGAGCACCCGCTTCGGCGGATGGCCGCCGTTGCGGCGTGCGACGCGACGAAGCGCCGCGACGATCGCATCCGTGTCGAACGGCTTCAGCAGATAGTCGGCGGCGCCGAGCTCGTAACCAAGCGGCTTCTTGTCGACGATCGTCAGCATGATCACGGGGATGTCGCGCGTTGCGGGATCGGCCTTCAGGTCGAAGAGCACCTGCCAGCCGTCCTTGGTGGGCATCATCACGTCGAGCGTGATCACGTGCGGCCGGATCTGCCTGGCGCGCGCAAGGCCTTCCTCGCCGCTTGCGGCACCAATGACCTCGTAGCCCGCTTCGCCGAGGTTCTCGCGCAGGATGTCGAGATCGTTCGGGTTGTCGTCGATCGCGAGAATGACGGGGCGGTCGCGCCGCGGCTGCTCGAGACGCCCCGGTGCGACCTTGTCCGCCGCCGGGCCGCCATGCACGAGCGGGAGGGTCAGGGTGAACGTCGAGCCCGCATCGAGCTTGCTCGTCACCGTAATGTCGCCGCCGAGCAGCCGCGCCAGGCTCCGGCTGATCGACAGCCCCAGGCCGGTGCCGCCGTACTGGCGCGTGGTGCTCGTATCGGCCTGCTGGAATTCCTCGAAGATGCGCGCGAGCGCTTCCTCCGAGATGCCGATTCCCGTGTCCGTCACGGCAACCATCAGGACGTCCGCTTTTGCCGATGCGGCGATCGTGATCGTTCCCCGGTGCGTGAACTTCGCGGCATTGCCAAGCAGGTTCAGCAGGATCTGCTTGATCTTGTCCTGGTCGGAGTTGACGATCGGCAACTCGCCGTACGCCTTGACGAGTGAAACGCCGGGTGCGAGGAGCGGCGTAGCCGTCGTGATGCACTGGTCGACAAGCTGCGCGACGTTGAACGCCGACGACGTCACGTCCATCCGGCCCGCCTCGATCTTCGCGATGTCGAGCACGGTATTGATCAGCGATAGCAGATGCTCGGCACTCGTCAGCACCTTGTCGAGGTTGTCGGTCTGCTTCTGCGGCAGCGCGCCTTCGGCCTTGCGCCGCACGATGCGCGTGAAGCCGATGATCGCGTTGAGCGGCGTGCGCAGCTCGTGGCTCATGTTCGCCAGGAAGGTGCTCTTCGCCTTGTTTGCCTGCTCGGCGAGCGCGCGCGCGTCGTGCGCGTCGGCGAAGAGACGCGCGTTCTGGATCGCGACGGCGACGTTCGCCGCGATCGTCGCGAGCAGATGCTGGTCGGCTTGGGTGAAGCGTCCCTCGCGCTGCGTGCTCTGTACGCTGATCGCGCCGATGGCCTCCGCGCCATGCAGGATCGGGACGCCGAGATACGACTTCGCTTCGGCGCCGATTTGCATCGCGCCCATCGCGGTGGTCGCATCGTCGAGCCCGCTGTTGATCAGAAGCGGTTGCGCGGTGGCGACGATGCGGCCGGTCAGGCCCTCGCCGAGCGCGAGCGGCGTGAGCTCGTCGCCATGCGCATACGGGAAGCGGATAAGCCCCGCCGCCTTGTCGACGAGCGCGACATAGACGATGTCGGCGTGGAACGTCTGGCGCATGCGCTCGCCGACGAAACGGATCAGCGCGTCGAGATCGAGCTGGGCCGCGATCGCCTGACCGATCGTGTTCACCGTCGTGAGCTCGTCGGCTCGCTGCCCGGTTTCCTGCAGCAGGCGCGTCGTCTCCTCGAAGAGCCGCGCGTTCTCGAGCGCGACGCTCATGCTGCTGGCAAGCGTCGCGAGCAGCCGCACGTCGGAGTCGGAAAACGCATTCTCGCGATCGACGTTGTCGATGCCGATGATGCCGCGCACCTCGTTGCCGACGAGGATCGGCACGCGGACGATGCTTTGCGTCGGCTGCGTGCCGGGCAGCGTGCTCGCCTCGACGCCGATCGCCGCAAGCCGCGCGGCAAAGTTGTCGTTGACGACGAGCGGCTCGCGCGTGCGGATGATGTGCCGCGACAGCGGCGCGATCGTCGCGTCCTCGACGTCGAAGCGGCGGCCGCGCTCGAGCAGGTAGTGGTAGTGCCGGGTGTTGTTGGCGAGATCGAACGAGGCGAGCGCGATGCTCTGCGTGTCGAAAAGCTCGCGCAGCCGCTCGCCGACCAGGTCGTAGATCGCCTGGATCTCGAGCTTGGACACGAGTGCCTGCTGGACGCTGTTGATGATCGAAAGCTCCGCGTTGCGCTGCTCGGTCTCCTTGAGCAGCCGCTGCGTCTCGTCGAAGAGCCGTGCGTTCTCGAGGGCGACGCTCATGCTGTTCGCGAGCGTCTGCAGCAGCCGCACGTCCGAATCCGAGAACGCGTGCTCGCGCTCGAAGTCGCCGAGGCTGATCAGTCCGCGCGCCTGGTCGCCCACGACCATCGGCACGTAGACCGCCGATTGCTCGAGAAGCGTACCCGGGATTGCATGAGAGCCGAGCTTCTCGACCATCTGCTCCATCCCGTCGTTGATGACGAGCGTCTGACGCGTGCGCATCACGTGCACGGCGAAGCCGACGATGCCGAGCGCTTCCGACGGAACCGCGATCCGCTTGCCGTTCTCGCGGATGTAAGGGTAATGGATGAGACCGGTGTCCGGGTCGTAGACGCGGATGCTGATGTCGCGGTTGCCGAAGATGTCGCGGATCTTGTCGCCGACGGCGTCGTAAATCCCCTGGATGTCCAGCTCCGCCGCGAGCGCGGCTTGAACGCTGTTGATGATCGCGAGCTCGGCCGCACGCTGCTGCTCTGCCTTGAACAGCCGCTGCGTCTCGTCGAAGAGACGCGCGTTCTCGAGCGCGACGCCCATCGACGCGGCGATCGTCTGCATGAGCCGGATGTTCGATTCGTTGAAGAAGTCATCGCGTTCGAAGCTCTCCACCGAAATGGCGCCGATCACGCGATCGCCGGCGACGACGGGGACGCTCGCGACGGCCTTCGATGCATCCGTACCGGGGATCATCGACAGCGCGAACCGCTTCTGGATTTCCTCGGCGGAGCCGAAGATCGGCTCGCGGTCGGCCTGCTGCCGGCGGAACAGCGCCGACGGCTTCGTCGGCGGCATCGTCAGGCGCGCGCCGTGCTCGATTTCGTACGGATAATGAATCAGATCGGCCTTCTCGTCGTAGAGGCGAATGCCGATGTCGTCGCTGTTCAGGATGCCGCGCAGCTTCTCGCCGACGAGCTCGACGATCGCATGGAGCTCGAGCTTCGAGGCGAGTCCCTGCTGGATACTGTTGATGATCGAAAGCTCGGCGACACGCTCCTGCTCGGCCTTGAACAGGCGCTGCGTCTCGTCGAACAGCCGCGCGTTCTCGAGCGCCGTGCCGAGCGACGCCGCGATCGTGGTGAGAAGGCGCAACTCGGATTCGCCGAACGCGTGCTCGCGCTGGTAGTTCTCGATCAGCACGTTGCCGAGGAAGCGGTCGCCGCTCACGATCGGCACGGCGATCAGCGATCGGCTTCGATCGGTGCCGGGGACCGCCCGGTATTGCATCGCCTCGTAGTCCGCGGCATCGTTCAGCACGATCGGGGCTCGCGTGCGCCGCAGCGTGTCGAAGACGCCGCCCGGCGTTATCGGCGACGCAGGCACGGACATGCGACGGCCGTGCTCGTATTCGTACAGGAAGTGGCCGAGCCCGCGCTTTTCGTCGTACCAGCGAATGCCGAGGTCCTGCGTCGCGAAAACTTCGCGCAGCTTGTCGCCGACGAGATCGACGATCGCCTGGAAATGCAGCTCCGAGGCGAGGCCCTGCTGGATCGAATTGATGATCGCGAGCTCGCTGTTGCGCTGCGCGAGGCTCGCGTTCGACGCCGAAAGCTCAGCGGTGCGTTCCTCGACCTTGCGCTCGAGGCCATGCGCCCACTGCGCGTTGTCGAGCGCGACGGCCGCCTGGTTGGCGAACATGCCGAGAAGGTCCCGGTCCGCGTCGTTGAAGCGCCCGTAACGGCCGTCGAGGTCGGCGTAGAGATAGCCGAGCAAGCGGTTCTGCGCGAGCAGCGGCGCGACGATTCGCGAGCGCTGTGCGATCGCCTTGCCCGACGCAGGTGCATGAGTAAGCTCGGTGCTGCGCGAACGGCGAACGTTGTCGAGCCAGGGGATGATTGCCGCGAGGATCTCATCGGTCGTTTCGCCGAGCGGGACGATCGCGTTCGCGACGTTGCGGGAATCGTCGTGCTCGGCGATCAGCATCACCCGTTCGCCGCCGCACAGCTCAGTCGCTTCCTCGACGATGAAGTCGCGAATCTCGTCGACGGTCCGCAACGCATTGAGGCGCAACCCCGTGTCGACCAGGCGCTTGAACGGCTCGCGCGGATTCGACTCGATCGCGAGGTGAGCGAGCGCCTGTCGCTTGCCGCCCCTGCTCGCGTTGGCCACGAGGCAATCGGCGATGATCTCCCGGTTCGCGGCGACCTTGTTCAGGTAGTTGCGGCGCAGGCCCTCGTCGCGCATCTTGCCGAAGCTTTGACATAGCAGCCGGTACGCGCGCGCCGAGGCTTTCGCCGCTTCCGCCGGCCTGCCTGCGGCGCGCAGCGCCTGCGCATGCCGCCACCAGATCTCCTGCGCGCTGAAGCCGTCGGGCTTCGGGTAGCCGAGTGCGCGATGCATCTCGGTGGCTTTCGACGTCGCCTCGAGCGCCGCTTGGACGTCGCCGGCCCGCAGATGAGTGTGCCCCGTCAGCGTGAGGTAGCGACACTCGATGCTGCCGCCAACCCGCGTCGCGAGCGTCACGCCCTCGGCGAACTGCACGGCCGCCGCAGCAAAGTCGGAGGCGGCGCATGAAAGCAAAGCTCTGGTGCCGGCCAGCGCCAGGTCCATGCTGGGATCGTCCAGATGCGACACGACGTGCGCGAGCTCTGGCGTCTGCGCCTTCGCCGCCTCGACATCCCCGAGGTCGAGGGCCGCCGTTATCACGCTGGCGATCGCATTCGCGAGCAGCACGTTCGAGCCCATTCGGCGGCTCTGTTCGACGACGCCCTGCTGCAGGCGCAGCGCGTGCCGGTGCAGCCCGAGCTCGCGATACGCGAGTCCGAGGTTCGCCTGGACGACCATGAGTCGGTCGAGGTAGCCGGCCGTTCCGAATGCCTGCGCAGCTTGGTGCAGGTGGCCGATGTTGTCGGAAACGTCCACGGCGGTCAGGCTGAGAGCGTTCAGCGCGTTGCCGATGCCGTAGAGGTCGCCGGCCTGCCGGCACAGCGCGAGCGCGCGCTGCGCGGTCCTCCGCGACTCCGCAGGCCGGTTCAGGCGGAACCACCCATTCGCCGCGACCCAGAGCGCGCGCCCCTCGCCCGACGCGTCGCCGAGGCGTCGATAGCGTTCCGCCGCAGCGACAGCGGCATCCATAGTCGGTTCCCCCCGGCGCAGGCGCATGCACGCTTCGGCAACGCGGAGCAGGCTGTCGGCGTGGAGGCGCTCGTTTCGTGCCGTCTTCGCGAATCCGAGCGCGGCTTTGGCGGTCGCCAGCGCCTGCTCGAGCTTGCCCTGCCGCATCTCGACGAGCGCGCGGCGATTGAGCGCCTTGGCGCGCGCGGCCGGCGTGCCCGCCGCGGCGATCCGGAGCATCGCTTCCGCATCCGACGCCGCGTCGTCCAGTTGCCCGAGCGCGATCTGCGATTCGGCGCGCACGTCGAGCAGGTCGAGCCGCGGGTCGACGCCCGTTTCGTTCGCCACGGCTTCGCTGCACGTGGCGACCACCCGTTCGTGGTCGCCGATCCACGCGAACTCGCGCGCACGGAGCGCGCCGGCGCTCTCCCCCTCCGGCGTGGGCCCGGGTTTGCGCGCGGACGCGCGCTTCGTCAACGAGGCCGAACGCGGCGCGGTGACGGCCTTCGACATTCGGTTCATGGCGGACGATGGTGCTGCCGCAGCGCACGCCGGGTCAAGCCGCGATTGTCCAGCGGAGCTCCTCACCAGCGCGAAGCGGTACGATGGTTCGATCGCCGAACGGCAGTGCGTCCGGCACGCGCCACGACTCGCGCACGAGCTCGATCGTGTCGCGATTAGGCGAAAGCCCGTAGAAGGCAGGGCCGTGCACGCTTGCGAAGCCTTCGAGCCGGTCGAGTGCGCCCGCATCCTCGAACGCCTCGGCGTAGAGCGCCAGCGCGACAGGCGCCGAATAGCAGCCGGCGCAGCCGCACGCGTTCTCCTTCGTGTCGCGCGCATGCGGCGCCGAATCGGTGCCGAGGAAGAACTTCGGATTGCCGGACGTCGCCGCGGCAACGAGCGCTTGGCGGTGCGTCTCGCGCTTCAACACCGGCAGGCAATAAAGATGCGGGTGCAGGCCGCCGGCGAAGAGCGCATTGCGCGAGTACAGCAGATGCTGCGGCGTGATCGTCGCGGCGACGTTCGGTGGCGCATCGGTGACGAACGCGACGCCTTCCCGCGTCGTCACGTGTTCCAGCACGATGCGAAGACCCGGAAAATCGCGGACGATCGCGGCGAGCTCGCGCTCGACGAACACGCGCTCTCGGTCGAACAAATCGACGTTCGCATCCGTGACTTCGCCGTGGATCGCGAGCACGACGCCTTCGCGCTCCATCGCGGCGAGCGCCGGGTACGCGCGCGTAACGGCGGTCACGCCGGATTGCGAGTTCGTGGTCGCGCCGGCGGGGTAATACTTGACCGCGTGCACGAACCCGCCTGCTTTCGCACGCGCGATTTCCTCGGGCGACGTCTCGTCGGTGAGATAGAGCGTCATCAAGGGCTCGAACGTGCTGCCCGCAGGAAGCGCGTCGACGATGCGCTCGCGGTATGCGCGCGCAGCCGCGGTCGTCGTCACCGGCGGCTTCAGGTTCGGCATGACGATTGCTCTGCCGAAGACCGAAGCCGTTGCAGGTAACACGGCGGCAAGCGCGGCGCCGTCCCGAAGATGGAGGTGCCAATCGTCGGGGCGCACGAGCCGGATGCGGCGAGGTGACATCGGAAGCCCTTGTTTTTCAACCATTGTAGCGGCGCCGGCCGGCGAGCTGCCCGTTTGCGGAACGTACAGGCGCCGATTCGCTTGTACGGCCCCGGCGGGCTATAATGCGCAATTTCGTGCCGGCGCCTCTCGATTTGCCCAAGAGGGGATTGCAATGACGGACGTCGCACCGGTACGAAGTTCAAGAATGGAACGAAGCATGGCCGCCAAAACTGCAATGGCAGTGAAAAAACCGCCGCGCGAGCTGACCGAGGAGGACATCCTCAAGGCTCCGGAAAAGGACTACATGAACGAGGCGCAGCTCGCCTTCTTCAGGAAGCGGCTCGAGGACATTCGCGACCAGATCCTGCGCAACGCCGACGACACCGGCGAGCACTTGCGCGAGAACGAGATCACGACCGACCCATCCGACCGCGCGACGCTCGAGGAGGAATACACGCTCGAGTTGCGCACGCGCGACCGGGAACGCAAGCTTTTGAAGAAGGTCGAAAAGTCCCTGCGCATGATCGAGGACGGCAGCTACGGCTACTGCGAGGAGACCGGCGAGCCGATCGGCGTGCCGCGGCTCATCGCGCGGCCGATGACGACTCTCTCGATCGAAGCGCAGGAGCGCCGCGAACGCGTGCAGAAGCTCTACGGCGACTGACAGCTCGCGTTTCGTACCTCCGGGGCGGAGTCGTGCGATAGCAGGGTCACCGACCACTTCGACATCGGGGTCAGCGGTGCAAGTCAGCGCAGTGACTTGCAGCTCTGGCCCCGATGTGGTCTCTGGCCCTCCTTTGTGATATGAAAGTCCGACCCCGCTCGCGTCGACAACCCAATCACGATCGAAGGAGCCCGAAGAAATGTTCACGCTGCCTCCTCTTCCCTACGCCGAGAATGCGCTCGAGCCGGTCATCTCGGCCAATACGCTCTCGTTCCACTACGGCAAGCACCACAAGGCGTACGTCGACAACCTGAACAAGCTCGCCAGCGGCACGCAATACGAGTCGATGCCGCTCGAGCAGGTGATTCGCGACACCGCCGGCAAGGCCGACAAGGTCGGCGTCTTCAACAACGCCGCGCAGGTGTGGAACCACACGTTCTTCTGGAACTGCCTGCGCAACGGCGCGGGCGGCAAGCCGACCGGACGCATCGCGCAGATGATCGACAGCGATCTCGGCGGCTACGACAATTTCAAGAAGGAATTCGCGAATGCGTGCGTCACGCAGTTCGGTTCCGGCTGGGGCTGGCTCGTCGCGAGCGGCGGCAAGCTCGCGATCATGAAGACGCCGAACGCGGAGAATCCGCTGTCGAAGGGCCAGACCGCGCTCCTGACGATCGACGTCTGGGAGCACGCGTACTACCTCGACTACCAGAATCGCCGCCCCGATTTCGTCAACGCGGTGATCGACAAGCTTCTCAACTGGAACTTCGCGGCCGAGAACCTAAGCCGCGCGTAGATGGCGATCTTCGGCAAGCCGACGACACGCAAGTCGCAGGGCGCGAAGACCGGCGAAGACGCGAAGCGCGAGCCGAAGGTGATGACGGCGCGCGAGCTCGCCCAGGCCGCGAGTCGCAAGTCCAAGCTGCCGGGCGTCGAGCCGCTCGGCGAGACGAGCATGCGCGGCGCGAGCGTCATCAACTGGTCGACGGCGCCCAAGGCGATCGAGGTCGCGCAGGCCAATCCCGGGCTTTGCGCGCTGCTCGAGAACGCGGCGCTGCTGTTCGCGAACGGACAGGACGCGGATGCGCGATCGCTTCTCGAGGAAGGCATCGTCAGCGATCCCGACGCGAAGCTGTCGCCGCTTGCCTGGCTCGCGCTGTTCGATCTGCTGCAGCGTGCAGGCGAGCGCGCGGCGTTCGACCAGCTCGCGATGCAATACGTGCTGCAGTTCGAGCGCTCCGCGCCGTCGTGGGACGATGCGCAGAAGTCCCGCGGCGCCGAGTCGACGGCCGCGGGCGCCGGCGGCTACATCGCGATCACGGGCAAGCTTTCGGAGCGCAGCGCGTCGCAGCTCGAGGGATTGAAGCGCGCGCTCGAGAAATGCGTGCCGCGCGCGCGGATCGACCTCGCATCGGTGACCGGCTTCGACGACGCGGGGGCGCGTCTTCTCGCCACCGACCTCGCGCGCGCCCGCAGCCAGCGGATGGAGCTCGCGATCGAGCGGCCCGACAAGCTGCGCGCTGCCCTCGAGGAAGCCGTTGCGAAGGGTCGTGAAGGCGGCGAGGGCGCCTGGCTCCTTGCGCTCGAACTCATGCAGTGGGCGCACGAGCAGGCGGCGTTCGACGAGCGGGCGCTGCAATACGCGATCGCGTTCGAGCTGTCGCCGCCGTCGTGGGAGCCACCTCCGCGCCGCACGAGCGCCGCGGTGCCGGCCCCTGCGCCGGCGGTTGCGCGTGTCGCCTCCGCCGCCGACGCCGATGCGGTCGTCTTCGACGGCGTGCTGACCGGCACATCGCCACCGGCGCTCGCGAAGCTCAACGACTTCGCCGCGCGACATCCGCTCGCGGCGATCGACATGGCGGGTGTCGAGCGCATCGATTTCATTTGCGCGGGCGCACTTTCCAATGTGATCACGCGCATCGAGGGGCAGGGGAAGGCGGTGCAGATCGCCGGTGCCACGCCGATCGTGCGCGCGCTTCTGCTGCTGATCGGCATTTCGCCGCGTCACTTCGTCAAGAAGGTCGACTAGGACCTGCCCGGCAGGACTGATCGGGACGCTGCGATGGCCGATGTGTTCCATGGAACGACGATCCTCTCTGTCCGCCGCGACGGCGCGGTCGCGCTCGGCGGCGACGGCCAGGTGACGCTCGGGCAGGTCGTGATCAAGGCGAGCGCGCGCAAGGTGCGACGCCTCTTCCACGACAAGGTGCTCGCCGGCTTTGCCGGAGCCACCGCCGACGCGTTCACGCTGTTCGAGCGTTTCGAGGCGAAGCTCGAGAAGCACCAGGGGCATCTGACGCGCGCGGCCGTCGAGCTCGCGAAGGACTGGCGCTCCGATCGCGTGCTGCGCAGGCTCGAGGCGATGCTGGCGATCGCCGATCGCAGCGCATCGCTCGTCATCACCGGTGCAGGCGACGTGCTCGAGCCCGAGCACGGGATCGTCGCGATCGGCTCGGGCGGGCCGTACGCACAGGCGGCAGCGAAGGCGCTGCTCGACAACACGTCGCTGTCCGCGCGCGAGATCGTCGAGCGCGCGCTCGGCATCGCCGGCGAAATCTGCATCTACACCAACCAGCAGATCGTCATCGAGACACTGGGCGCGTGATGGAAAAAAGGGACGTGATGATCGCCGGCGCAGGGCTCGTCGGCCTCGCGCTTGCCGCGGCGCTCGCGCGAAACGGGATGACCGTCGTACTGCTCGACCGCGTCCTGCCTTCGGCGAACTCCGATCCCGAGACGTGGGATGCGCGCATCTATGCGGTGAGTCCCGGCAGCGCCGCGTTCCTTTCGAGCGTCGGCGCGTGGCAAGCGCTTTCCTGCGAGCGCATCGAGGCGATCGAATCGATGCGCATTTTCGGCGACTCCGGCGCGACGCTCAATTTCTCGGCGTACGACATCGGCGAGCGCGCGCTCGCCTGGATCGTCGAGGAGCGGGCGCTTCGCGCCGCGCTGCTGCCCGCGGTGCACGTGCCCGGCATCGACATCGTGACCGGCGTCGAATTCGCATCGCTCGCGTGGTCGGCGGACGAGGCGACGCTGACGCTCGCCGACGGCCGCCGGTTCGCGGCGAGCCTGATCGTCGGCGCCGACGGCGTGCATTCGTGGGTGCGAAAGGCCGCCGGCATCGTCGCGGAGCCCAAGCCCTATGGACAACAGGGCGTCGTCGCGAATTTCGACTGCGACCTCGCGCATCACGGATGCGCGCGCCAGTGGTTCCGGGCCGACGGCAGCGTGCTCGCATGGCTGCCGCTTCCGGGGCGTCGCATCTCGATCGTCTGGTCCGCTTCCGATGCGCTCGCCGCCGAGCTGCTCGCGCTTGCGCCCGACGCGTTCGCCGCGCGTGTCGCCGAGGCAGGCGAGCGGGCGCTCGGCGCATTGCGAATGATCACGCCGCCCGTCGGCTATCCGCTATCGTCGCTGCGGCTGCCCACGTCCATCGCCCACAGGATGGCGCTTGTCGGCGACGCTGCGCACGGCGTGCATCCGCTGGCCGGCCAGGGTGTTAATCTCGGCTTCGGCGACGCGCAGGCGCTGGCTTCGGTGCTGGCCGAGCGCGGTCCCATCGGCGACGCCGGCGCGCCGATCCTGCTCGAACGCTTTGCCCGCCGGCGGGCCGAGCCGGTGCTTGCCATGCACGCGGTCACCGACGGGCTCGTACGGCTTTTCGGTCCCCGCACCCCGTGGCTGCGCATCTTGCGCAACGCGGGCCTCGCCGCCGTCGACCGGTTGCCGATGTTGAAGCGTGCGCTCGCGCAACCGGCGCTCCGTTAGGCAGCTTGCGAAGCAGTCACTTTGGAGAATCAGATGCAACGAATCGAGAACCGATGGTCGCAACGTGCCTGCCGCACCCTGGCCGCCATCGGCATGGTCGCGCTTGGCTGCGGGACGACGACTGCATTCGCGCAAAGCGCGTCCACGGCACCGTCGACTCCGGTGCTGTCGGCGGCCGACGCATCGACGCAGACCCCCGAGGTCGCCGCCATTCGCAAGACGTTCGAGCAGCGCTTTCCGGGCGCGCACATCAATCACATCGAGAAGTCGAACTACTTCGGCCTCTACGAGGTGATGCTCGACGACAATTTGATCTACACCGATCCGTCGGCAACGTACGTGTTCGTCGGCTCGGTCTACGACACGGCGACGAAGCAGAACCTGACCGAAGCGCGCTCGCGCAAGCTGAACCGCGTCGCCGTCGACAAGCTGCCATACGATCTCGCATTCAAGCGCGTCAGGGGCGACGGGTCGCGCAAGCTCGTGATCTTCTCGGACGCCGACTGCCCGTTCTGCCATCGGCTCGAGAGCGAGATCAAGAACCTCGACAACGTGACGATCTACACGTTCCTGTTCCCGATCGACCAGCTGCATCCGAACGCGGCGCAAAAGTCGAAGCAGATCTGGTGCTCGGCCGACAAGGCGAAGGCGTGGGATGCATTCTTCGCGTCGGGCAAGCTGCCCGACAACAAGGGCGATTGCGGCGATCCCGTGGCGAAGACGCAGGCGCTCGGGCAGTCGCTGCACATCAACGCGACGCCGACGCTGGTCTTCGCCGACGGCACGATGATCCCCGGCGCGCTGCCGCTGCCGCAGATCGAGAAGGAA
>JAICLP010000349.1 GCA_025925475.1 Burkholderiales bacterium
GCGCATGGAATTGCTTGAGTGCCGCGCCGAGCGTTGCACGCGCCTCGACCGCGGCGAGATAATCGTCGAGCGTGAATGCCGCGGCCTTCTCGGCGATGCGCAACAGCCCGGGGTCGATCCGCTTGCGCCGCTCGAGCGCGATGGATCCGACCACGCGAGTGGCGCCGGTCCACCAATGCATCCGCTCGATGCTCGCGACGTCGCCAGGATCGGGCGCGGCCTCGACGACATGCGCGCCCAGTTCGTCGAATGCCGCCACCGCGCGCGCGACGATCTCGGCTACCTCGGCATCGACGCTTGCATCGCCGAGCGTTGGCGCGAACGCGATGCGCAGGCCCTCGATGCCGTCGTTCAATCCCTCGCGGTAATCACGCTCGTCGTACGGCAGCGCGAACCAGTCGCGAGCATCGGGCCTGCTGATCACGTCGAGCATCAGTGCTGCGTCGTCGACGGTGCGCGTCATCGGGCCGACGTGCGACACGGTGCCGAACAGGCTTTGCGGCCACGCGGGCACGCGTCCGAAGCTCGGCTTCAATCCGAAGATGCCGGTGAACGACGCGGGGATCCGGATCGATCCGCCGCCGTCGGTGCCGACCGCGAGCGGACCCATGCCGGTTGCGACGGCGACGGCCGCGCCGCCGCTGCTGCCGCCCGGCGTCTTTTCCGGATTCCACGGATTGCGCGTGATGCCGGTAAGCGCGCTGTCGGTCACCGCTTTCCATCCGAACTCGGGCGTCGTCGTCTTGCCGAGCAGGATCGCGCGGTGCTCGCGCAAGCGCGCTACCGCTGGGGCATCCTCATTCCACGGCTGATCCGCGTCGACGGTGCGCGAGCCGCGCAACGTCGGCCAGCCGGACGTCAGCAGCAGATCCTTGATCGACGCGGGAACGCCGTCGAGCCATCCTACCGGCGTGCCGCGCATCCATCGCGCCTCGGACTCGCGTGCCGCGCGCAACGCCCGATCGGCATCGACGACGCAGAACGCGTTGAGCTTCGCATTCAACGCCTCGATGCGCGAAAGACATGCTCGCGTCGCCTCGACCGGCGATGCGCGCTTTGCGCGATAAAGCTCGAGGAGCTCGGTAGCGGAAAGTTCGTGGAGTTCCGTGGACATCATTCACTTCAACGATGGAACGTTCAGGTTGACGAGCGGCCTGCCGCATGTCGCGTCGGTGTTCCTGCCCGCACACGGCGCATCCGAGACGCCGACGTAGGCGAGGTTCAATGTGCCCGCCGATAGATTGGCGCGGCAGAAGCCGTCCGCGACGAGCCTCATCGCCGTCGAGTGCTGCGTGCAATACGCGTCGTCGGGCGGACTGTCGTTCGCGAAGCGGACGGCGTAGACGCCGCTCAAGCCCTGCACACCGTAGCGCTTGCCGGTGTAGTCGTCGGTCGCGTCGAACGACACTTCCTTCAGCAGGAATGCAACGTACTTCGATTCGTCGGCGTCGGGAAACAGTCGCACTTCGCAGTCGGGCTTGCGAACGCCGTTGCTCCAGAACGAGAGCGGCGTGCTCAAGCCCACGCTGGGCGGCGCACCCGGCGGAAGCCGATACGAGCGGCCACACACGCTCGCATGGTTCCATCCCGTCCCGAGGCCCGCGTGGTACTGCTTGAACGGATCGAAAGGCTCCTTGTTCGGCACGACCGACGTTCCGCCGACGTCGACGATCAGCGTCGAGCCGGGTCCGCCGAAGTTGCCGTAGAAGTCGTCGATCGAGAAGGAATAGGCGCCGGGCGCGGCGAGACCCGCATCCGCGTTGTGGACGAAGCGCGCGAACGGATTCAGGTTGTAGACGCTGGCGTAGTCGGCCCAGAAGTGAAGGAACTTGTCGCGGTGATAGAGCTTCGCGTCGGGCGACGGCACGACGGGCAGGATGCACGTCGTCGGACACGACGTCGCGCTCGGGCACGCGCCGCACGCGGCCGGGTCCCCGCTCGCCGTCCACGGCAGCCCGCGCTGCAGCGCCTGCACGCTCTCGTTGCGCTGTGCCTCGAGCGCACACGTGCGCGGACACAGCGCCTCGTTTGCGTTCGGGCACATCATGCACTGGTTCGGGTCGAAGCTCGAGTTCTTGAGGTCGTACCCGATGATTGCCGCGCTGATGCAGCGGTCGGTGTTGGCGCCGGCCGTTGCGCATTGCGGCGCGAACTCGTTCCAGACGAAGTCGACGGTTTTCTTGAACGCACTGCAGAATCCCGGCTTGTCGACGACGGGCGCATTGGCGACGGCGCCCGAGGCCGGGTCACTGCACGGATCGTTCGCCGCACCCTGCCAGCGCGTGAAGCGCGCGACGACGTTCACGAGCGTGTCGTTGCGGAGGCGAAATGCGGGCGGAAACGTGCTGACGTCGAACTTGCGATGCGTGTTGTCGATCAGGAACTTCTCCGAATCGCAGCAGCCGAGCATCACGCCGGCACCCTGCGGACAGCAGTTTCCGCTGGTGAGTCCGGCACCGTACGGAGGCGGCGTCGAGCACTGCAGGTTCGCGGTCGGGTCGCTGCTGCCCAGTGTATTGCACTGCATCGGGGTCGTGCCGTCCCACGACGGCAGGTAGAAAGCCGACACCCCGCCGGTCTGCGCGTCGGTGATCAGGATGTTCGCCGACGGCACGCGATCGGTACGCGGGACGAGGCAGCTGAAGGTCGTCTTGTTCGGGTCGGTCGGCCGCTCGAACGGCGAGGGGCACTGCGCCGCGGTCGCCCAATTGAGCGGCGCATAGGCCGCATAACGCGACCAGTTGCCGTCGGTGAGGAACTGCGTGAGCCGCGCGTTGAACGGGTCGGGCAACAGCGTGCTGCCCATGAACTGCGTCGCGCCGCCGTCGTCGATCGCCATCGCGACCGGAAGGTACGCGTCGTCGACGTACGAGACGTCGAAGTCGAGCAGCGGCGTGCCGTGCGGATTGTTCGCATCGGGAAACGCCGAGCCCGTCGCCGGATCCTGCGAGATGATCGTGTACTCGAGCAACTGGCCCGGCGCGTCGTGGCCGTAGTCGGCTTGCGACTTTCCGACCCAGCAGCCGGCGCACGGCGAGTATTTCGCGTAGTCCCAGTTGGCAACGGGCACCGTCTGCTGCGTCGCGTTGACGAGTTTCTCGAACGCGTCGAAGTTGGCGACGAGCACGTAAATGCGCGCCGCATCGTAGAAGCCGCCGGTCTTGCAGGGCCGGTCCTTCGGGAGCGCGACGGTCACGTCCTGATTCGGCGGGATCCCGGCGCCCTTCACGTCCTTGTTGACGACGATTCGCAACAGCCCTCCGGTCCCGCAA
>JAICLP010000398.1 GCA_025925475.1 Burkholderiales bacterium
GCCGAGCTCTACCTCAACGCGCACAGTCCCGCGAATGTCGTCGCGCTCTATCGCGCTGGCACCCGTGTGCTCGGCAACCTCGCCGAGCTCGAACCGTTCGCGCGCATGCCATGGACGAGCGGCTACGTGCAGGGACTGATCGATGCGCCGTACCTGAATCTGACGCCCGGCACGCGGCTTGGCGTCATCCACGACGAAAACGTCGCGCGCCTCGCCGACGACCTGCGTTCGCTCGAGACGCGGCTTGCGAAGATCATCGACGACCAGCAGCGCGCCGAGGAAGAGCGCGCGACGCGCGACGTGTTGCGCACCGTGCAAAGCGCACTGAAGGAAGCGCTCCTCGCGCTGCCTGCCGAGGAATACGACTGGTTCGATCTGCGGCGTGGCGAAGGCAAACGGCGAGCAACGGTCGCCGCCGAGGACAATGGTGAGCGCGTCGGCGACGGCGACCACCCGGCCATGGAGCCGGCGGCACCGTTCGAGACGGCCGACGCGGAGTCGTTGGAAAGCCCCGATAACCAGCGCCAGTTCTTCGAATTCGCGGGCCCGCTCTTCTCAGTCGTCATCTCGCCGACGTCGAGCGTCGTCGAGGTTGGGGGCGCGCGGACGCTGCGCGCAATAGCGCGCGACCGTGCACGCCGGCCCGTCGAGCACGATCTCGCATTCGCGTGGCGCGTGCTGGAAGGCGAAGGAACGCTCGAGCAAGGCGAGGGCGAAATGGCGACCTATCGGGCGGCATCGGAGCCGGGTCTCGCGCGCGTCGAAGTCACCGTCGTGCAGGGCGCTGTCACGTGCCGCGCCGAGGCGCAGATCACCGTCACCGCGTCGCTGCTGGCGAAGTCGGGCGGCGGCGATTCGCCATACCAGGGACTGCCCGGCTACACCTACGAGAAGGCGGCCGGCGAGTTGTGGCGGTCGCGCTTCGACGCCGAGCGCAATCTGATCGTGGTGAACAACGGCCACCGCGACTTCGTCTACGCCGCGAGGAACCGGATGTTGAAGCTGCGCTACATCTGCCGGCTTTTCGCAAAGGAGCTCGTGCTCAAGAACTTCACCGGCATTCCCCAGGACCAACTGCTCGAGCGCCTGCTCGAGCTCACGTTGTACACCGAGGAAAATTTGCGGTAAGCCTGGCGATGCCCCTACGCATCGAGGACTACGCACTGATCGGCAACACGCGCACGTCGGCGCTCGTCGGCAAGGACGGGTCGATCGACTGGATGTGCGTGCCCCGCTTCGACTCGAACGCCTGCTTTGCGGCGCTGCTCGGCGACCGCGGCAACGGTCACTGGCAGGTCGGCCCGGCGCACGAGGTCGCCGCCGTGCGCCGCGCCTACCGGCGCGACACGCTGATCCTCGAAACCGAATTCGAGACGGCCGAAGGCGCCGTGCGGGTCATCGACTGCATGCCCGTATGGGCCGACCGGACCGACATCGTTCGCATCGTCGAGGGCGTACGCGGCGAGATGGCGCTGCGGATGGAACTCGTCATGCGCTTCGGCTACGGCGCGGTCACGCCCTGGGTGCGGCGCATCGACGGCGCGCTGCTCGCGACATCGGGCCCCGATTCGCTGGAGCTCCGCACTCCGGTCGCCGTCGAAGGCCGCAACTTCACGACAGTGGCCGAGTTCACGGTGAGCGAAGGGCAGCGTGTGCCGTTCGTGATGACGTGGTTCCCGTCGCACGAGGCGCATCCGCTGCCGATCGATGCCGAGGCCGCGCTCGGCGCGACCGAGCGCTACTGGAAGGCGTGGGTCGCGCATTCGACGTACGACGGACGCTGGGGCGACGCGGTACGCGCTTCGCTGATCGTGCTGAAAGCGATGATTTATGCGCCGACCGGCGGCATCGTGGCCGCCGTGACGACATCGCTGCCCGAGCAGATCGGTGGCGTGCGCAACTGGGACTATCGCTATTGCTGGGTCCGCGATGCGACGTTCACGCTCTACGCGCTGCTGCTCGCCGGCTACCACGACGAGGCGCGCGCATGGCGCGAGTGGCTGTTGCGGGCGGCGGCCGGGCATCCCGCGGAGTTGCAGATCCTGTACGGCGTCGGCGGCGAGCGGCAGTTGACCGAAATGACACTGCCCTGGCTTCCCGGCTACGAGAATTCGGCGCCGGTGCGCGTCGGCAATGCGGCGGCGGCGCAGTCGCAGCTCGACATCTACGGCGAGCTCATGGATTCGCTGCATCTGGCGCGCGGCGCCGGCCTTGGCGGCGATGCCGATGCATGGAAATTCCAGCGCACGCTCATCGACTTTCTCGCGTTGCACTGGCAGCATCCGGACAGCGGCATCTGGGAAGTGCGCGGCGACCCGCAGCAGTTCACGCATTCGAAGGTGATGGCGTGGGTCGCGATGGATCGCGCGGTGAAGACGATCGAGCATTACGGCGTCGACGGGCCGCTTGCGCGCTGGCGCGACGTCCGTGACACGATCCATCGCGAAGTGTGCGAGCGCGGCGTCGACAAGACGCGCGGCGTGTTCGTGCAGCGCTACGGATCGACCGAGCTCGA
>JAICLP010000389.1 GCA_025925475.1 Burkholderiales bacterium
AGGAGCAGGAACGGGACGATCGCGAGCAGGATGTTGAACGAGATCCCGCTCGCGAGAAAGAAGATGTTGTCCTCGCCGCTATTGTCCCAGACTCGGCGCGAATAGTCCAGGAACCCGAACCACAGGCGGCGGTACCACCGGCGATGCTCCACGATGCGACGTGAGAGCGCGCTGTTACATGCTCTCCACGTCGACGTCCTCGCGATCGCGCCGCGCGGCCTTCGACTCCGCGAGGCGACGCTCGAGCTCGATGCGCGCCTCGACCGCCGCCGCCCGCCCCGCATCGAAGGCGTCCACCACCTGCTGCTGGCCACGGCGCACGTTGACGCGCACCTCGTCGACACGGTCGGCAACGCGATCGCGCACGTCGGCCGCGCGATCGGCGATGCGGTCGGTCACGTCCTCCACCGTGTCGCGCACGGTGTCGGTCGCGCGGCGCGCGTGATCGCCGAGCATCCGGCGCGTCGCTTCACCAGAGCGCGGTGCGAACAGCAGCGCCGCGCCCGCGCCGACGAGTGCACCGAGCAGGAAGGTGCCGAACCCCGGCTCCTCGCGCTCGATGACGACGTACGGCTCTCCTTCGAAGTCGTAGTTCCGCATGCTTCCCTCTCGATGAGCTCTGGGTTAGCGCTTCGCGCTCTTTGCAGACTTTCCCTTGGCGGACTTGGCCGCCGCCTTCTTCGCGCCGCCGCGCTGTCCGTTGGACGTGGCAGGAGTGGTGCCGGCTCCGTTCGACGTCGCAGCCGCGGTCGCGGCGTTGGCGGACGCAGTCGCCGCAGCACGCAGGTGCCGCGGCATGATGTCCTGCGCGGTCACGATCTCGCCGCGCGCCATGATGACGGCGCGCTCGACCGCGTTCTTCAGCTCGCGCACATTCCCCGGCCACGTGTACGAGTGGATCCACGCCCACGCACCGTCCTCGAAGCCGCGGAGCTGCTTCCCGTTCTGCCGCGCGAAGCGCGCGAGGAACTCGTTGGCGAGGAGCTGCACGTCGCTCACGCGCTCGCGCAGCGGCGGGAGGTACAGCTCGACGACCGCGAGACGATAGTACAGATCCTCGCGCAGCTCGCCGTCGGCGAGCGCCTTCTGCAGATCCTTGTTCGTCGCGGCGACGATGCGAATGTCGACGGAGATCTCCTTCTTGCCGCCCAGTCGACGCACCTGGCGTGTCTCCAGCGCGCGCAGGAGCTTGACCTGGATGTCGGTCGGCATCTCCGCGACCTCGTCGAGGAAGATCGTGCCGCCCGACGCCATCTCGAACGCGCCCGCCTTCTCGTTGATCGAGCCGGTGAATGCGCCCTTCTCGTGGCCGAACAGCTCGTTCTCGAGGATGTCCTTGGGGAGTGCGGCGCAGTTGAGCGCGAAGAACGGTCCCTTGGCGCGATCGCTCTTGTTGTGCACGGCGCGCGCGACGAGCTCCTTCCCCGTTCCGCTCTCGCCCAGGATCAGCACCGACGCGTTCGAGGGCGCCACGGCATCGATGATCTGGTACACGGCGCGCATCTCCTCGGACTCGCCCGTGAGCTCGCCGTAGTGCGTGAGGTTCTCGATGCGCGTGGCGAGCTCGCGATTCTTCTGGCCGATCGCGTACTTCTCGAGCGCCTTGGGAATCAGCGCCTTGACGCGATTGAGCTTCTCCTGATTGAGCGGCTTCTCGATGTAATCGTACGCCCCCTCGCGCATCGCCTGCACGGCCGAGTCGATGGTGGCCTGGCCGGTGATGATGATGCACTCGGTCGCGATGTTGCGCGCCTGCAGCTCGTTCATGAGCGCGAGCCCGTCGATCTTGGGCATCTTGAGATCGATGAGCGCGACGCCATAGCTCCCGGCGGCCAGCTCCTCGAGCGCCTTCTCGCCGTCGGGCGCAATGGTGATCTGGTAGCCCTCGTCGCCGAGGATCGCGCCGAGCCCCTCGGCGATCGCGCGCTCGTCGTCAGCGACGAGGACCCGCTGCTTCGTTGTCGATGGCATGCGTGCGGTATGTGTCCTACGCCCCGGGGGCGTCGTGGATCGGCGTTCGTTGCGCGCCGCACGCCTCGCCGTCGGTGGCGAGCGTGGTCGCGACATCGGTGTACTGCTTGTGGAGCTGCGTCGCAAGCTCGAGCTGCTGCGCCGCGGTTTCGAGAAATGGATACACTTCAGCGGGCGGCGCGCCCCGGCCGGCGCGCGAACGCGCCACCTCGAGACTCACGGCGACGCCGTTCATGGCGTTGCGGACCTCATGCGCCAGGCGCTTGAGCTCCGCGACCCCCACGCGGTCGCCAGCCGTGGGCATGCGCCCGCTCAGTCGCTCAGGTCGGCGTCGGCCGGAGCCGCTGCGACGACGGCGAGATCCGGATGCGGCATCGGCCGGTGCTGCTCCACCATCGTGACGTGCCGCGCGACCAGTGACTTGGTGTCGCCGACATTGAGCTGCCGGAACAGGAAGTCGAACTTGTCGTCGTATGCCTTGGCGAGCGCCTGCTTGGCGTCGGTCGGCATCTCCCAGATCTGCTTCTTGAACGGGCCGAGCGCCTTCTTGCGCGTCTTGTAGTAGAACTGCTCGTCCGTGTCGCCCGGCTTGCGCTCGTCCTTCGCGTTCTCGTCCAGCCAGTTGTAGATCTCCCCGCGCAGATCGTCGGGCATG
>JAICLP010000301.1 GCA_025925475.1 Burkholderiales bacterium
CGTCATCTCGCGGATGGTCGAATCGCTCGGCATCGATCTCGTCATCGTCGGCCATCGCCGCAGCAAGAAGTTCGCGCTGCGCTGGTGGCGCGGCAGCGTCGATTCGATGCTGATCGAGCGCGTGCACTGCAGCATCCTCGTCGCCGGCGATCGCCGGCCGCCCGAGTAGGCAGTCGGCTATTTCGCGTCGCCGGCAATCGCGTCGAGCGTCGCGAGTGCGGCGATCGCGGCCGTTTCGGCACGCAGCACGCGCCGGCCGAGATGCACGGCAACGGCGCCACGCGACGTCGCGCGCTGCACTTCGTCCGCGGTGAAGCCGCCTTCGGGTCCGACGGCGATCGCACGCGGCGGCGCGCTCGCCGTCTGCGCGGCCAGCGAGCGCTTTGCATCGAGATCGAGAATCGCGGCCGCGCCGGCACGCGCGTCGCTCCATTCGTCGAACGTCACGATGGGCGACACGTCGGGTATCCGGTTGCGGCCGCATTGCTCGCATGCCGCGATCGCAATCTGCCGCCAATGCGCGACACGGCGCCCGGCGCGATCGGCGGCGATCCCCTGGCTTCGCGCGGCCTGGACCGGCACGATTGCCGCCGCACCGAGCTCGACCGCCTTGCGCACGACCAAGTCCATCATTTCAGCCGCGATCAGCGACTGCACGAGCGTTGGCGCGTGCGTGCTCTCGCGCTCGATCGGATCGTGGCGTTCGACGCGAACGACGACGTCGCGGCGATCGATGTGCGCGAGCGTCGCCGCGTATTCGCCACCCGCACCGGTGAAGAGCGCGAGCGCGTCGCCGATGCGCATCCGCAACGCCTGTGCGACGTGACGCGCCGCGCGCGGCGGCAACCGATATTCGGCGCCAGCCGCGAATGCCGTGACGTCGTCACCGACGAAAATGCGTGGCGCCATCGCGCATGGGGAGTTGGCCGGTGCTACGATTGTCCCATGCCTTGCTGCACAGGCACGGAGGAGATCGAATGCCGAAACCCGTGACTTCGCCGGTTGCGCTCGGGTGGCCGGCCGCCTCGTTCGACCTGCCCGGCATCGACGGTCGCCGCCATACGACCGACTCGGCGCGCGGACCGAAGGGTCTCCTCGTGATGTTCCTCGCCAACCACTGCCCCTACGTGCGCGCGGTCGCCGCGAAAATCGCGCGCGATACCGATGCGCTTGCGCCGCTCGGCATCGGCAGCATCGCGATCATGAGCAACGACGCGATCAGCTATCCCGAGGACTCGTTCGACAACATGAAGCGCTTCGCCGCCGAGCATCGCTTCAACTTCCCGTATGTCGTCGACGAATCGCAGGACGTCGCGCGCGCCTACGATGCCGTGTGCACGCCGGAGTTCTTCGGCTTCGACGCGAACCTGACGCTCGCCTACCGCGGACGCCTGGACGCGTCGGGTCGCTCGCCCGACCCGAATGCGCGGCGCGAGCTTTTCGAGGCGATGGTGCAGGTTGCGCGAACCGGACGCGCGCCCGTCGAGCAGACGCCGGCGATCGGGTGCTCGATCAAGTGGCGGCGCTGGTAGCGCTCGCTAGGCCTTGACGCCCAGGAACTTCCGCAACTCGTCCAGCACCTGCCCCGGCCGCTCCGCCATCAGCGAATGACCGGTGTCGGGCAGCGTCACCGTCCGCACGTCCGACAGCGCGTCGATCAGCGCCTTCGCGTTTCTCGTCGGCGCCATGATGTCGCGCGCGCCGAGCACGACGAGCGTCGGGCAGCGCACGTGCGCGGCCGCATCGACACCGTTCGCATAGCCATTGCACGCCACGAGGTCGACCGACAACACGTTCTCGCGCGTGCGTTCCATCAGTCGCATCGCATTGCCGAGCATCCAGAGCCCCGGAACCTCGTTGCCGCCCAACTGGCTCGCCGGTGCAAACGACCAGCCGTTGATGAGCTCGTAGGCGACGTGATCGTTCGCCGCCGCGGCGGCGAGCAGATCGTCGCTGACCGGCATCGGCGCGGACGGCCCGAGCAGCGCGAGCCGCTTCACGCGCTCGGGATATCGCGCCGCGCACTCGAGCGCTGCCAGCGCGCCCATCGAGTGCCCGACGATGCTTGCATCGCGCAGACCGAGGGCATCGACGGCATCGCGCAGCCAATCGGCGATCGCTTCGACGCTCGTTAGCGCGGCACCACCCGAACGCCCGTGACCGGGAAGGTCGAGGGCGACCGCGTTCATACCATGCCAGGCGAAATAACGCGACTGCTGCGCGAACACGCCATGATCGTTCGCCGCGCCATGCACGAACACGACCGTCGGCCGCTCGCGATCGAATGCGCGCGAGCCTCCGTATGCGTAGACCGGGTGGCCGCCGACGCTGAAGCGCATCAGGGCCCGTTCGCGTTGGCGGACATGGTGCGAAGAGCCTCTACTTGCTCGCGACGGACAGCGCGCGCGACAGATCGTCGATCAGATCCGCGCGATCCTCGAGCCCGATCGAAAGCCTGATCGTGCCCTCGGTGATGCCCGCCCGATGCAAATCCTCGTCGGACATGCGGAAATGCGTCGTCGACGCAGGGTGAATGACGAGCGACTTCGCGTCGCCGACGTTGGCGAGATGCGAGAAGAGCCGCAGCGCCTCGATGAAGCGACGCCCCTGCTCGCGCGTCCCGCGCAGGTTGAAGCTGAAGACCGCACCTGCGCCGCGCGGGAGGAGCCGCGCCGCCAGCGCATGGTCCGGATGTGTCGGCAGTTCGGGATAAGCGACGTCCGACACGAACAAATGCTCGCGCAGGAAGCCGACGATCGCGCGTGCGTTCTCGATGTGACGCGCCATGCGCACCGGCAGCGTTTCGATGCCCTGCAGGACATGGAACGCGGTCATTGGCGCCATGCATGCACCGAAGTCGCGGACGCCTTCGCGGCGTGCGCGAAGCAGGAACGCGGCGGTCGACGACTCCTCGGCGAACACCATGTCGTGGAACCCCGCGTACGGCTCGGTCAGCGTCGGAAACTTCTCACGCACACCGTCGGCATTCCAGTCGAATCGTCCTGAATCGACGAGCAGGCCGCCGATGACGGTTCCATGCCCCGACAGGAACTTCGTCGCCGAGTGCACGACGAGATCGGCACCGTGCTCGAACGGGCGCATCAGCCACGGCGTCGTGAACGTCGAGTCGACGAGCAGCGGCAGCCCGTGCGCATGCGCGAGATCGGCGACGCGCGGGATGTCGAGCACTTCGAGGCCCGGATTGCCGAGCGTCTCGCCGAATAGCAGCCGCGTCTGCGGACGAATCGCCCCAACCCATGCATCGAGATCGCGCGGATCGACGAACGTCGTCTCGATGCCGAACCGCGGCAGCGTGTAGTCGAGCAGGTTGTGCGAGCCGCCGTAGAGCGAGCGCGACGCGACGATGTGCGCGCCCGCCGACATGAGCGTCACGATCGCGAGGTGCAGCGCGGCCTGGCCGCTCGCCGTCGCGATCGCGCCGACGCCGCCTTCGAGCGCGGCGATGCGTTCCTCGAGCACCGCGCACGTCGGATTCGAAAGACGCGAATAGACATGTCCCCCGCGCTCCATGTTGAAGAGCGCGGCCGCGTAATCGCTGTCGGGGAAGACGAACGACGACGTCTGGTAGATCGGCGTCGCGCGCGCCCCGGGCGCCGGGTCGGGCCGCGCGCCGGCGTGCAGCGACAGCGTGTCGAAGCGATGCGTTTTCGGTTTAATGATCACCCCACGCTTGAGGCTTCGCCTCTGCGCTGCCCCCCGAGGGGGCGGAGTTCGCGCCCTTGGGGCGGCCCGGCGGCGCTCACGGTCACTTCGCGGCGGGCGCGATCGCCAGCGTCTGGTGCGGCGTGCGCGAAACGGGTGGAAAGTGCTCCGGGCGGTGGTCGGGGATGAATCCGTCGCGATTGGGCATCTCGACCTTCGGCAGCGTCTCTGCGCTCATGATCGCATCCTCGGAAACGATATTCGCCTGCGACAGGATGTAGGCGGTCAATGCATACACCTGGCTGTCGCTGAGGCTTCCCGGCGCGGTCATCGGCATCGCGCGCTTGATGTAATCGAAGAGCGTCGTCGCATACGGCCAGTAGC
>JAICLP010000115.1 GCA_025925475.1 Burkholderiales bacterium
CGCCGGCCCCACTCCTTCCCATCCCGAACAGGACCGTGAAACGGCGGCGCGCCGATGATAGTACGGATTGCCCGTGCGAAAGTAGGTCATTGTCAGGCACCCGCAACGCAAAACGCCCCGGCACCCGCCGGGGCGTTTTGCTTCCGTGTGACGCCAATGATCTGCGCTTTGGACGACCGGCGACTTACGCGACGAGAACGTCGCTGCCGCGCTCAACCGCAAGCATCGACGCTCAATTGCCCCACGCCTCGACTTCGGTGATCCGCGTCCATCGGCCGTCCTGCGTGCCCGTCACGTAAATGCGAATGCGATCGGTCGTGTACGCGGCGAACGACACGGTTCGCTTGACGAGGTTGTTGCCGCTCACGCTCGCGAGAGTCACCCAGGTCGATCCGTTCCACGCCTGTACCGCGAACGACGTCAGCGCGTAGCGCGTCGCGACCATCGAGTCGGTGGGCTCGACCGGGTTTGCATAATTGTCCTGCAGCGAGTACACGACCACGTGATCGATCGTTCTCGTCGCGTTGAAATTGACCTGCAGCCAGTCCGGGAATGCGCCGAGCGTCGCATCGTTCCAGCCGCCGGAAGCGCCCCATACGGCGCCGGAACGCGTGCCATCGATCGTGAGACTCGGGCTGTAGCCGGCGCTGTAAGTGCTCGATGCCGATGCCGTCGCGCCGTTGCGTGCGAGCGCGACGTCGATCTGCGCCGACGCGGCTACCGCCGACCAGGCCTCGACCTCGGTGACCCGCGACCAGCGAACGTCGGCGCTCGCCACGATGGAAATGCGGATGCGGCTCGTCGCATAGGCCGGGAACGAAACGGTGCGCTTCACGAGGTTATTGCCGCGCACGCTCGCCAGCGTGAGCCAGACAGTGCCGTTCCAACCCTGTACGTCGAATGACGTCAGGCCGTAGCGCGTGAACGTCATCGTGTCGGTGGGCTCGACAGGGTTGATGTAGTTATCCTGTACGGAATAAACGACGACGTGATCGATCGTCTTGGTTCCGTTGAAGTTCACCTGAACCCAATCGGGGAACGTTCCCAGCGTTGCATCGTTCCAGCCGCCGTTCGCACCCCACAGCGCGCCCGAGCGCCTGCCGTCGATCACGTAGCTCGGGTTGTAGCCGGAGCTGTAGGTGCTCGAAGCGCTCGCGACGCCGCCGTTCGCGGCGAGCGCGACGTTGATGCTGCTGCCGGCATTCACTACCTGCGACAGCGTCGCGCTGGTCGATGCGGCGTTTGTCGAGTCACCGGAATAGCGGGCGACGATCGCGTGCGTTCCTGCGGCAAGGGAACTCGTCGCGCACGTCGCGCGACTGCTCGACAGTGAAATGCCCGCGCATCCGGCAAGCGTCGCGCCATCGGCCATGAATTGAACCGTTCCCGTGGGCGCGCTGCCGCTTACCGACGCGGTGAACGTCACGCTGTTCCCGGCAAGCGCCGGGTTGGCCGATGACGCAAGCGATGTTGTCGTCGGCGCAGGAGGCGGCGGCGAAGCGGCGTTCGACACCTGCACGGTCATCGCGCTCGCGCTCGCCGACAGCACGCTGACGTTGATGCCGTAGTTCGGATCGCTGAACGTATTGCCGGCGACGAGCGTCGCATCGTTGAACGTCGACGTCGCGGGCGTCGCGTCGATAAGCTCGGTGTCGTCGCTGTAGCTGTCGCAACCCGCGCACAGCGTCTCGAACGGCGACGCCACGCGGATCTGCGCGCCGTTGTTCGGGAACGAGGCGAGCGGGCTGTCGAAGCCGATCGGCTGGCGGAACTCGAGCCAGTACGTCCGGTTGGGCGAGCCGGTCGGAATCTTCACCGCATAGGTCGTCCCGCCCGCGACCTCGAGCGGCGTCAACGTATAGGTCGCCGAGCCGCCGGCATACGTCTGCACCGTCGTCGATCCGATCCAGCCGAGCTTCGACTTCTGCATCGCGTTGTAGTGCATCGCGCGCTGGTTGCCCATCGTGTCGAACGGATCGCCGTACTCGCTCGCCGTGCAGTTGCCGCCGATCATCGCGCTGCCGCAGCGCAGGCTCGCCGCGTGCAGCAGCCCGAAGTTGTGGCCGATCTCGTGCGCGATCGCCGACGTGAAGAACGACTCGGTGCCGTTGATCCACGACTTGTGCGGAAAGCCGATGTAGGCGAGGCCCAGCCAGCCGCAGGACGACAGCGTCGGAAACAGGTAGACGACGAAGTTGTAGCTCGACGGATTGTAGGCGCCGCCGAGCGCCGCTGCGGCCGCTTCGGCTGAACTGCCGATGTTCTGCCAGTCGGATGTGCCGCAGGTCGCCGGACGCGGCAGGTTCATCGTCACCCATGACGGCGTGACCGTCACGTTCATCAGCTGCTGTCCGTACGACGTCTCGCGAAAGAAATTTGCCACGCTGTCGCTGTTGCTCGTCATCACCGCCTGCGCTTGCGCCGCACTGAACGCAGGGGCCGCCGTGTTGTTGAAGTTCGCCAGGATGACGAGCACGCTGTTCGACGTCGCGGCCTTCGCGATCGGGGCGTTCGGTTCGGTGGCGCCCGTCGGCTCGGCGAGAACGGTGATGTGCTCCGGCGTGACCGACTCGCCGTCCGCCTCGGCATGCCCCGACACGCGAAGCCGCATTCCGGGCGCAAGCGCCGCCGGCAGCGAGCCGAGGCGCAGCCGATTCACCTTGCCCGACGGTTGCTGGATCTGGTAGACGAACGAGCTCTTGCCGTGCGCGAAGTCATCGGCGTGCAGGATGGCAAGGGTGCCGTCGATTTCGGCATTGGCCTTCGGCACACTCGCCGCACCGGCCAGAGTACGTCCCGATGCGACGTCGAACGCCTTGCCGGCATAGCCTCCGGAGACCGTCGCACGTGCGCCCGTCGCAAACGCACTCGTGCCGTCGCCGCGAAGCGGAACGAGCGTGCCGTCCTCGAGCTCGAGCTCGACATGGCGGCTCGATGTGCCGCGGATCGGATCGTCGACGACCAGCGCATGGACGATGCCCGTCAGCGTTTGCGAGCGGGCATCGCCGGCAATCGCGTCGGCCTGCGCCAGAAGCGCATCGGTCGAGTGCGCGGAAACCGATGCCGGTCGCGCGATCGACAGCGCAAGTGCGACGAGCAGCAGTGTCGTGAAGCGGGTCGGCGTCATCGAAGGTTTGTCGAAAGGCATTGCGGGTCCAATTCGTGTTGCGGTTCGTCCGCGTCGCATCCGCACTGGCTCGCGACGGCGCAGGGAGTTTATGCCATTCGCATAGACGCGCAAAGCCCGACCGACGAAGTGGATGTCGAGGCGGACGCCCGGCGATGCCCGCGATGCTTCGTGGTGGACAACCTGTTGCACTATGCTGTAGCAAGGCGTGGTCGCCGCATTCCCGATGCGAGGCCGGGTGGTCGTGCGTCGTAGAATTCGCCGGGCGAGGACCATGCGGGATGGGTGAACTGCTGCAACTGATCGTTTCCGGCACGGCAGCGGGCGCGATCTACGCGCTTGCCGCGCTCGGGTTCACGTTGCTGTGGCAGGCATCGGGGACGATCAACTTCGCGCAGGGCGAGTTCGTGATGGTGCCGGCCTTCATCATGCTGTTCTGCATGTCGGCCGGCGCGCCGTTGTGGCTCGCGTTCCTGGCGACGTGCGTCATCGCGATGCTGCTGCTGGGCGTGCTCTTCAAGCGCATCGTCGTCGACCCGCTGATTCGCCACGGCGTGATCCCGCTCGTGATCGCGTCGCTCGGGCTGTCGATCGGGCTCAAGCAATTGATGCGTGCCGGCTACAGCGCACAGGCGTTCCCGTTTCCGAGTCCGTTTCCGTCGGGCCATTTCGCGATCGCCGGCGCCGCAATCTCCTACGCCGACGTCGGCACGCTGCTCTTCGCCGCGATCATCGTGCTCGGACTGCAGGCGTTCCTCGAGCGAACGGTCACGGGACGGGCGATGCAGGCGGTCGCGCAGAACACCGATGCCGCGCGCGTACTGGGCATCGACGTGCGCAGGATGGTGCTCTACACGTTCCTGATCAATGCGGTGCTGGCCGTCGTCGCGGCGCTGCTCGTCACGCCCGCGTATCTCGCGAAGTTCGACATGGGCGACTCGATCGGCCCGAAAGCGTTCTTCGCGGCGATCATCGGCGGCTTCAACCAGACGCGCGGCGCGCTTCTCGGCGGCGTGCTGATCGGCGTTCTCGAGAACGTCGTCGGCTTCTACGTATCGCCCGCGTACAAGGAAGGCGTTGCGTTGATCCTGTTCCTGGTCGTGATCCTCGTTCGGCCGGAGGGATTGCTCGGCAAGGCCGAGGAGCGGAAGGTATGAGCGTTGTCGCCGACGACGTCGCGCTCGCGCGGACGCGGCGCCCACTCCTGCGGACGGCGAACATCGCGATCGCGATCGTCGTCGTCGCATTCGCGTTGCTGCCGCTTCTTTTGAAGAGTTACGGCACGTATCTCTGCACGCTCTTCTGCGTCACGCTGATGGCCACATACGGCCTCAACCTGACCGTCGGTTATGCAGGCCAGATGTCGCTCGGCCAGGCGGCGTTCTACGGCATCGGCGCGTACATCGCGGCCATCGCGCTCAAGGCCGGCATCTCGTTCTACCTCGTGCTGCCGGTTGCGGCAATTGTCTGCTTCGTCGTCGGCCTGTTGATCGGCTTTCCCGCACTGCGCGTCCAGCACCACTATCTCGCGTTCGCGACGCTCGGCTTCAACATCCTCGTCTACCTCGTCATGCGCAACGAGGAGAAGATCACCGGCGGCACGTACGGCATCTCCGGCGTCCCGCGCCCGACGCTGTTCGGACTGTCGCTCGACGGCGTGCTGGCGTTCTTCTGGTTCACGCTCGCCGCGACTCTGATCCTGATCGCGTTGCTCGGCTGGCTTCTGCGCTCGCCGTGGGGACGTGCGTTCGCGGCGCTCCGCGACAATCCGATCCGCGCCGAGAGCCTCGGCATCAACATCACGGTCTACACGCTGCTCGCCTTCGCGATCGGCGCTGCGTGCGCGGGAATCGCCGGCGTCTTTTTCGCCGCGCTCGTGCAGTTCGTCGAGCCGGCGCCGTTTCATTTCGCGGCGTCGCTGATGATGCTGCTCGCGATCATCGTCGGCGGCTCGGGCCGCTTCTTCGGTCCGGTGATCGGCACCGTGGTCATCGTGCTCCTGCCCGAGTGGCTGCGCTTCATGCAGAACTGGTACCTCGCGATATTCGGCTTCGCCGTGGTCGCGCTGATGATCTGGCTGCCCGGCGGCGTGCTGTCGATTCCTGAACGCTTCGCGCTCGGCAAAGTGCGCCGATGAGCGTCGGAGCCGACGAGGCCCGCGCGCGCTTTCTCGAAGTGCGCGACGTGCGCAAGGCGTACGGTGCGATCAAGGCGGTCGACGGCGTGAGCTTCGATGTCGCGCGCGGCGAGATCGTCGGCGTCATCGGGCCGAACGGGTCGGGCAAGACGACGCTTTTCAACAGCATCCTCGGTCAGATCACGCCGTCGTCGGGCAGCGTCGAATTCTGCGGCGAGGACATCACCGGCCTGTCGCCGCTCGACCTCGCGCGCCGCGGGATCGGCCGCACGTTCCAGTCGCTGCAGGTGTTCGTCAAGCTGTCGGTGCGCGACAACCTGATCGCGGCTGCGCAAGAGTTCCAGGGCACGATGCGCTCACGTCTGCTCGCCCCGCCCGACGCGGGGCTCGGCGCGCGCGCCGACGCGATGATCGATCTCTTCCGGCTGGGTCACGTGGCCGGGCGGCCCGCGGGGAGTCTGTCGTACGGCCAGCAGAAGCTGATCGACATCGCGATGGCGTTCATGCCGACGCCACGCCTCGTGCTGCTCGACGAGCCGTGCGCCGGCGTCAATCCCGGCCTCGTCGAGGAGCTGCGCGAGCTCCTCGTGACGCTGAACAAGACGCAGGGCGGCAGCTTCGTCGTGATCGAGCACAACATGGACTTCATCATGAAGCTCTGTCCGCACGTCATCTGCATGGTGGAAGGCAAGGTGCTGACCGAAGGACCACCGCGCACCGTGCAGTCGAATCCGCGCGTGCTGGAGGCGTACCTTGGCAATTGACGAGGCGCGCGGTGCGCAGCCGATGATCGTCTTCGAGAACGTCGTCGCCGGTTATTCGCCGAGTCTCACGATCCTGAACGGCACGACGTTCGACGCGCGCGCGGGCGAGATCACGCTGCTGATCGGCCCGAACGGCGCCGGCAAATCGACCGTGCTGAAAACGCTTTTCGGCATCCTGACGCCGCGCTCGGGCGAGATTCGCTTCGAGTCTCGACGCATCAACGCCAGGACGCCGCGCGAGTTGCTCGCCGACGGCATCGCATTCGTTCCGCAGGGGCGGAACCTGTTCGGATCGCTGTCGGTGCGGCACAACCTCGAGCTTGGCGGCATCACGCTGCCGCGCGCCGACCTCGCGGCGCGCATCGACGAGGTGCTCGCGCGCTTCCCGCGAATCCGCGAGCGGATCGACAACCAGGCGTCGACGCTGTCCGGTGGCGAGCAGAAGCAGCTCGAGATCGGCCGCGCGCTGCTGCTGCGTCCGCGCGTGCTGCTGATCGACGAGCCATCGATCGGGCTCTCGCCGAAGCTCGTCCAGGACGTGATGACGCTGCTGCGCGCGCTTGCCGACGCGGGAACGACCGTGCTGATGGTCGAGCAGAATGTGCGTACCGCGCTCAAGTATGCGAATCGCGCACTGGTGCTCGAGATGGGCCGGCTGGCGCTCGATCGGCCGGCGGCCGAGCTCCTTGACGATGCCGACCTCAATCGGCTGTTTCTCGGCGGACACGTCAAAGCGCCGGCCGCGTAATCGGGCACGCTGGCGGCGCGCGATAATACGTCTTTTGCACATGAATCGTTTGCATTCATCGATCGCCGGGATGACATGATCGACAAATTCGTTGCCTCGGTCAGCGAGGCAGTCTCCGACATCCGCGATGGCGCGACGGTGATGATCGGAGGCTTCGGACAGGCCGGCATGCCTGCCGAGCTGATCGACGCGCTGATCGCCCAGAAGGCGCGCGATCTGACGATCGTCAACAACAATGCGGGCAACGGCGATACGGGCCTTGCGGCGCTCCTCGCGACGAAGCGCGTGCGCAAGATCATCTGTTCGTTCCCGCGGCAGATCGATTCGTGGGTGTTCGACGCGCTCTATCGATCGGGTGAAATCGAGCTCGAGCTCGTGCCGCAAGGCAACCTGGCCGAGCGGATCCGCGCCGCCGGCGCGGGCATCGGCGCTTTCTTCACGCCGACCGGCTACGGCACACTGCTCGCGGAGGGCAAGGAGACGCGCGAGATCGACGGGCGCCACTACGTGCTCGAGTACCCGATCCATGCCGACTACGCGCTGATCAAGGCCGATCGCGGCGATCGCTTCGGAAACCTGGTCTACCGCAAGACCGCGCGCAACTTCGGGCCGATCATGGCAAGCGCCGCGAAATGCACGATCGCCCAGGTGCGCGAGAAGGCCGAGCTCGGCGATCTCGATCCCGAATCGATCGTGACGCCCGGCATCTTCGTGCACCGCGTCGTCGAGATCCCGATGCGGGCAACGAGGCGCGTCGCGTGAGCCCGCGGGACCGCCCCAAGCGCGAATTGCACCCCTTGGGGGGCAGCGAAGCGGCGGAGCCGCGAGCGTGGGGGGATCATACAAGCGCGCAGGGGAGCACAGCAGCGAGCATGGCGATGCCGCGCTACAGCCGCGACCAGATGGCGGCGCGTGTCGCGCGCGACATTCCCGAAGGCGCGTACGTGAACCTCGGCATCGGCCTCCCAACGCTCGTCGCGAACCATCTGCCGAAAGGCCGCGAGATCCTGCTGCAAAGCGAGAACGGCGTCCTGGCGATGGGACCGGCGCCTTCGCCTGGCAATGAAGATCCCGACCTTATCAATGCGAGCAAGCAGCCGGTGACGCTGCTGCCCGGCGGATCGTTCTTCCATCACGCCGATTCGTTCGCGATGATGCGCGGGGGGCATCTCGATTTCTGCGTGTTGGGCGCGTTCCAGGTGTCGGTGCGCGGCGATCTCGCGAACTGGCACACCGGCGAGCCCGACGCGATTCCCGCGGTCGGCGGCGCCATGGATCTCGCGATCGGCGCGAAGCACGTGTTCGTCATGATGGAGCACCTGACGAAGCGAGGTGAAAGCAAGATCGTCGAGAAATGCACCTATCCGCTGACCGGCGTGCGCTGCGTCAGCCGGATCTACACCGACCTCGCGGTGCTCGACGTCACCGCGGAGGGACTCGCAGTCGTCGACCTCGTCGACGGCTTGTCGTTCGACGAACTGGCTCGCTTGACGCCGGTTCGGCTTCTCAGGAAGCCGGCTTGACCGAAGCCTTCATCTGCGACGCGGTACGCACGCCGTTCGGACGCTACGGCGGCGCGCTTTCGACCGTGCGTACCGATGATCTCGCAGCCATTCCGCTGCGGGCCCTGATGGAGCGCAATGCACGCGTCGACTGGGGCAACGTCGACGATGTCGTCTATGGCTGCGCGAACCAGGCCGGCGAAGACAACCGCAACGTCGCGCGGATGGCGCTGCTCCTCGGCGGCATGCCCGATTCGGTACCCGGCGCGACGGTCAACCGGCTGTGCGGGTCGAGCCTCGATGCGGTGACGATCGCCGCGCGTGCCATCAAATCCGGCGAGCATCGCCTTGTCGTCGCCGGCGGCGTCGAAAGCATGTCGCGCGCGCCGTTCGTGATGGGCAAGGCGGCCGAAGCGTTCTCGCGCAGCGCGAAGATCGAGGACACCACGATCGGCTGGCGCTTCGTCAATCCGCTGTTCAAGGCGCGCTACGGCATCGATTCGATGCCGGAGACAGCCGAGAACGTCGCGCAGCAGTTCGCGGTAAGCCGCGCCGATCAGGATGCGTTCGCATTGCGCAGCCAGCAGCGCGCGGCAGCGGCGATCGCCGACGGCCGCATGGCCGACGAGATCGTGCGGGCCGAGGCGCCC
>JAICLP010000117.1 GCA_025925475.1 Burkholderiales bacterium
CGCGGATGGGCGACGCGAAGCTCGTCGACATGATGGTCGGCGCGCTGACCGATCCGTTCGACACCGTGCACATGGGCGTCACCGCGGAGAACGTCGCGACCAAGTGCGGCATCACGCGCGAGCAGCAGGACGCCTTTGCGGTGGAAAGCCATCGCCGCGCGACGAAGGCGCAGGGCGAAGGCCGCTTCAAGTCGCAGATCCTGCCGATCGAGCTCAAGAGCAGGAAGGGAACGGTCACGTTCGACACCGACGAGCACGTGCGAAGCGACGCAAGCGCGGAAGGTATGGGCAAGCTGCGCGCGGTGTTCGCGAAGGAAAACGGAACCGTCACCGCCGGCAACGCGTCGGGCATCAACGATGCGGCCGCCGCCGTCGTGCTGATGGAAATGGAGGCGGCCGAACGCGCCGGCGCAAAGCCGATGGCGCGGTTCGTCTCATATGGCCATGCGGGCATCGATCCGAAGATCATGGGCCTTGGGCCCGTCAGCGCGGTCAAGGCGGCGCTGAAGAAGGCCAACCTCAAGATCGCGGACATGGACGTCATCGAATCGAACGAAGCCTTTGCCGCGCAGGCGATGGCCGTTTCGCAGCAGCTCGATCTCGATCCGGCGAAGGTGAATCCGAACGGGGGCGCCGTTGCGCTCGGGCATCCGATCGGCGCGACCGGCGCGATCCTGACCGTCAAGGCGATGTACGAGCTGCAGCGGACGAACGGCCGCTACGCGCTGATCACGATGTGCATCGGCGGGGGCCAGGGCATCGCAGCCGTCATCGAGCGGATGTAGCGGCTCGAACCTCTCACCCGCCTCGCTTTGCTCGGCTCCCTCTCCCGCTTGCGGGAGAGGGCTGGGGTGAGGGCCCCGCAATGCCCGACATACCGCTTCTCGTCGTCGCGCTGGCGATCTCGGCGTATTGGCTTCGCGTCGGCGCGATGGTCGTGCGCGCCCGGCGGCGCCAGCATCGCGACGTCGGCGTCGTGCCCGAACGCAGCGGCGAGCGCGTGATGTGGCTCGTCTTCGTGCCACTCGTCGCTGCGTGGTGTGCGCTGCCCTGGCTCGGCCTCACACACGCGAGCGGCTGGCTGGCAGTTCCCTCGTTCGCGCATGAGGTCCCCTATGCGTGGCTGCGCTGGGCGTTCGCGGCGATCGCCGTCATCTGCCTGGCGCTGACGATCGACTGCTGGCGCAAAATGGGCCGCAACTGGCGGATGGACATCAGCGACAGCAACACCGCGCTCGTGACCGAAGGCCTCTTCGCGCGCATTCGCCATCCGATCTACGCGTTCAGCATCGCGATGATGATCGCGACGGCCGTCGTCCTGCCGACTGCCGCGATGATCGCAATCGCGATCGTCCATATCGTGCTGATGAACGTCAAGGCGCGAAACGAAGAGGCGCATCTTGCGCGGATGCATGGCGACGCATACGCGCGCTACGTCGAGCGCACCGGCCGCTTCTTCCCGGGGTCCGCGGCGCGCAACTCCTGACCCGCGGGCGGAGATGAGCGCGCAGGGCCGCCCCAAGCGCGAATCGGCCCCCTCAGGGGGCAGCGATGCCGCGAAGCGGCGAGCGTGGGAGCGGCATACAAGCGGGTTGCTTGTGCTCGTCACCCTTCTCGCCGTCGCTTCGTCGTCGCTCGCCTGCGCGGCATCGTCGCTCGACCCCGCGCTGCAGTCACGCATCCGCGCGCTCGACTGCGCGAACGTTTCGGCAAGCGACGTCCGCGACGTGCTGGCGAAGGCGCCGGCGCCGCGGATCGTGCTCCTGCAGGGGAGCGTGCCGCTCGTGACGATGGAGCCATTCGCGCGCTTCCTGATCGCGATGGGCTATCCCGCGGAACGGCTGCGCAATCCGCGCGACGGCGATTTCTCGTACAGCAGCTTCGCCGATAGCGCGGCGCTCGCCGGCGCCCTCGCGTTCGACTACGAGCAATCCGGAATGGCGCCGATGCTGATCGGCCACAGCCAGGGCGGCATGCTCGCGATCAAGGTGCTCTACGAATTCGCGGGCGCGTTCAGCGATGCGCTGCACGTCGTCGATCCTTCAACCGGCGAGCGCCTCGCGCGCACGTCGATCGTCGATCCGCGCAACGGACACCTGCGCCCGGTCGTCGGCCTGCACGTCGCCTACGCTGCGGCGCTCGCGACCGGCTGGCTGCCGCGGCTGATGCTCGGCCAATGGAACATGCTGACGCGGCTGCGCCAAATTCCGGACACCGCCGACGATTTCACCGGCTTCATCCTCCCTCATGATCCGATCGCCGGCAATCTCGCCGGCGACTCGCCGTACCGAGCGATCGATCGTGCGCACGTTCGCAGCGTCGTGCTGCCCGGCAGTTATCATCACCTGACGCTGCCGCGCGCTGCGCATCTCGCGGCCGATCCGGCCATGCGGGCGTGGATCGACGCCTGGAGACCCGGCAAGATGTCTCCGCCACCCGACGGTGACACGTCGAATCTCGTTCACGCCACCGATATCTGGTACAGCGTCAAGCGCCACTGGTGCCTGCAGGCGCAAGGATTGCTCAATGCTCCAACATCGTGACCCTTCGATGCCTCCTTTTCCCCCGAACGGACGTATTTGCCGCCGGACGGCCGCCGTTCGCCGCCGCTGTCGCTTTGCAGCCGATGCGGCATGCCGCTGATCGGCGCCGTACAGCGTCCATGTGGCGCGGGCGCCAGGCGCTGGGGGCAGGAAATTTTTTCCATCATCAGCGTGCAAAAAGCCCTGCGCATGAGAGCCGTCCGCCGACAAGGCCGACGGAGGCCCGCGCGATGACATCCTGGCCCGGACGGCTCAATCTGTTCCAGGCCACGATGCTCGAATGGCGCGACTTTCATCCGTACAACGCCGTTCATGCAGTTCGCATCGATTCGCCGCTCGACGCCGCCGCGCTGCGAGCGGCCGTCGACGGCGAGCTCGCGCAATCAGGACTGACCGGGCTCGCGCTCGACCGGAATCGCTGCCGGTATGCGTGGCGGGGTGGCGCAGCGCACGCGAACATCGAGACGATCGACTGGGGCAGCGACTGGGAAGACGCGCTTGCGTGCGCGTTCGAGCGTCATCTCAATGCGCCGTTTCCGCGCGAGGGCGCGCTCGATCCGTTCCGCTTCTTCGCGATGCCCGTCGGCGAGGCATTTTTCCTCGGCATCGCCTACGACCATTTCATCGCGGGCGGCGACTCGATCATTGGATTGCTCGGCGCGATCAGCGCACGCTACGCCGGCAAGGCAGTGGACGCGACGCCGCTGCGGCTTTACCCGCATACGCACGCGCGTCTTTTCGCGCGCCATCCGCTGCATTTCGCGCGTGGCCTTGCGCGGCTTCCGGCGCTTGCGCAAAGCTGCCGCCGCACGATCCGTCCGCGCTACCGGAACCTCGAAGACGGCCACAACGGCTTCACCTTCTGCTGGCTCACAGCGGCGCAATACGACGGGTTGCGCAAACGCGCGAAAGCGTGGGGCGTGACGCTCAACGACGCGCTGATGGCGCTTCTGCTCGACGCGCAGAACGCCGCGACGCCCGCCCGAAACCCGTCGAAGCGACGGCACGAGCTGGCGGTGGCATCGATCATCAACCTGCGCCGCGCGCACGGCGAGGATGCGCGAACGTTCGGGCAGTTCCTGGGATCGTTTCGCATCTCGCATCCCGTGCCGCCCGGTGCAACGCTCGAGATGCTCGCGCAAGACGTGCACGGCGCGACGACGCGCATCAAGCGCGAGAAGCTGTTCCTGACCACGCTATTCGCGATGGCCGTCGATCGCGTGATCGGCAGGCTGCAGTCCCGCGCCCGGCGCATGGCGATCTATGCGAAGAGCTACCCGGTGGGCGCCGGCGTGTCGTCGCTCAACGTCGACGCGTCGTGGCCAAACGGCAGCGGCGAGTCGCCCCTCTACGTGCGCGGCGTGCCGACCGGGCCGTTGTCGCCGATCGTCGCTGCCGTGACGACGTCGGGACCGCGGATGTGCATCGGCATCTCGTACAGAACCACCGCGCTTTCGCGGGCAGAAGCCGTCGCGCTGCGCAACGATCTCGTAATTCGCATCGACCAACTCCAATGAACCCGAACCTCAAAACGCTCATCGCGCTCGTCGTCGCTTCGTCGCTCGTGCTTGCCGGCTGCGCGACGCAGCCGCTCGAGCAATCGCAGGCGGCCGCGTCGCATCCGGCCGCGCCGCCCTCGCCGGTCGTCCCCGATCGCGTGCTGCAGGAGCGCCTGCTCGCACTCGATCCCGATCACATAACCGATAACGACGTGCAACAGGTGCTCGTGCATGGCCCGACGCCGCGGATCATGCTGCTGTACGGCGGCATCTACCCGGTGAAGCCGATCATGCAGTCGTTCGGCTACTTCCTCGTGCGCATGGGCTATCCCGAATCGCGCATCCGCGACCCCGGCGATCACGAATGGTCGTACAGCCCGTACGAGGATGCAGCAAAGCTCGCCGGCATCGTCGCCTGGGACTACGAGCGCACGGGCGTGCGGCCGATGATGATCGGGCACAGCCAGGGCGGCATGCAGGCGGTCAAGGTGCTGCACGAACTCGCGGGTCACTTCGACAGGGCTTTGCGCGTCTACGATCCGATTGAAGGGAAGTTCGAAGACCGCACGACGATCGTCGATCCCCTCACCCATCGCTCGCGGCCCGTCGTCGGCATCTCCGTTTCGTACGCTTCGGCGGTTGGCGCAGGCGGCGCCACGTTCCTGATGCCGAACCAGTGGTCGATGGTCGACAAGCTGCAGTCGATCCCCGACACCGTCGCCGAATTCACTGGCTTCGCGATACCGATCGACATCCTCGGCGGCGATTCGCACTACGAGCGCCACGGCTCGGCGAAGGTGCGCAACGTCGACCTCCCCCCGACGTACAGCCACGTATTCGTGCCGGCGGTCGGCTCGCTTCCGGAAGAGGCCGGCGTACGCGCGTGGATCAACGCCTATGTGCCCGGCGAGAAGCACGACACGTCGTCGCTGCCGCCTGACGCACTGCTGCACGTGCTGTGGGCCGCCGATGTCTGGTACAGCATCAAGAAGCACTGGTGCATCGAGGCGCAGCGCCTCGTGCGCGCCGAGCGGGCCCGCGTGCCGATCGCGAGCGCCGAGCGCGCACCGCCGCCGATCGACGGGCCGCGCCGCGCGCCCGGGCGGCTCGACGGTGCGGAACGCGCGGCGGCACGGTCCGAAAACATGGCGCAGTAAGACGGTCGCGCCGGCGGAAAGCCGTGCCAGGGAAGCGCAAGCGGGGGCGCGTAGAATAGCGCCCTTTTCGCGCGCGCCCCGCAAAAGGCGGCCGCCACACCGCTCGCGTTCGGATGGCCTTCGCCATCGCGGCATGCGAAGACGGCGCCCGCTCTCCGATCTTCACGCAAAACGATGACCCGCGCCCTCGAAGGCCAAGTTGCGCTCGTGACCGGCGCCGCGCGCGGCATCGGCCGCGCGATCGCGAAAAAGCTCGCGCGCGAGGGCGCCGACGTCGCGGTCAACTACTACAACAGCCACGACGAGGCCGAGGCGCTGTGCGAAGAGTTGCGGGCGCTCGGCCGGCGCGCACACGCGATCCAGGGCAGCGTCGGCGTGCCGGACAGCGTCGACGAGATGTTCGTCGCGTTCCGCGAGCAGTTCGACCGCGTCGACATCGTTGTCAGCAACGCCGCGTCGGGCGTCCTGAAGCCGGTGATCGAGATGGGCCTCAAGCACTGGCGCTGGTGCATGGAGACGAACGCGCTCGCCGTCGACCTGCTTGCGCAGCGTGCGCTGCCGCTGATGCGTAACGGCGGCCGGATCATCGCGATGTCGAGCCTCGGCGCGCAGCGTGCGATGCCCGGTTATGGCTTCATCGGCGCATCGAAGGCGGCGCTCGAGGCGCTCGTGCGCGCGCTGGCGCAGGAGCTCGGACCGCGCGGCATTCGCGTCAATACGGTAAGCGCCGGCGTCGTCGACACCGACGCGCTCGCGTACTTTCCGAATCGCGACGAGCTGCTCGCGAATTTCGCGCAGCGGACGCCGGCCGGACCGAAGCTCGCGCCGGAAGACGTCGCGAACGCCGTCTACCTGCTGTGCCTGCCGGAAGCTGCGATGATCAACGGGCACACGCTCGTCGTCGACGGCGGGTTCGCAATTTCAGGATGACCGCTCCTGCCATGGCGCCGTCGGGACTCGCAGGAAAGGTCGCGCTCGTCACCGGCGGCAGCCGCGGCATCGGGCGCGCGGTCGTCGAGATCTTCGCCGCCGAAGGTGCGAAGGTCACGTTCTTCTATCGCGGCAATACGGCGGCGGCCGACGAGGTCGCATCGAAGCTTCGCGGCGACGGATGCGACGTACACGCCGAGCAGGTCGACGTGACCGACCCGCAAGCCTGCATGGCGGCGGTCGAGCGTCTCGCCGAGCGCGCGGATCGCATCGACGTGCTCGTCAACAATGCGGGCGTCATTCGCGACAACCCGCTCACGGGACTCTCCGACGACGACATCGCGACGGTGCTCGACACGAACGTCGGCGGCGTCTTCAACGTGACGCGCGCGGTGGTTCCCTACATGGTGATGCAGCGCGCCGGCTGCATCGTCAACGTGAGCTCCGTCGCGGGCGACAAGGGCGGTCGCGGACAGACGAACTACGCGGCGAGCAAGGGCGCCGTGAATGCGCTGACGCGTGCGCTCGCCGTCGAGCTCGCGCCGCGCAGGATTCGCGTCAACGCGGTCGCGCCGGGCGTCATCGACACCGAAATGTCGAAGGACGTGCGCGAGATGGCGGGCGACGAAGCGAAGTCGCGCATCCTGATGAAGCGCTACGGCACGGCACAGGAGGTCGCTAACGCGGTCTGGTTCCTCGCGTCCGATTACGCGAGCTACGTGACGGGACAGGTGTTCCACATCGACGGCGGGTTCAAGCTATGAGCCCGAAGGGCCGCCCCGAGCGCGGGAAATGACACTGAAACGGGAGAAGAGATGGCTGAGATTGCGGTGACGCAGGACGAGATCATGGCGGTTTATCCGAAGGTCGCCGAGACGATGGCCGACGCGCTCGGCTGCGACGTCGACGACATCAAGCCCGACGTGTCGCTGATCGAAGGGCTCGACGCCGAGTCGATAGACTTTCTCGACATGGTGTTTCGCCTCGAGCGCGCATTCAAGGTGAAGATCCCGCGCGGCAAGATCGTCGAGAACGCGCGTGGCGACCTGCCCGAGTCCGAGTTCGAGCAGAACGGCATCGTCACCGAGAAGGGGCTCGCGCAGTTGAAGGAATACCTGTCGGAAGTGCCGGCCGATCGCTTCAAGACGCCGATGAAGGTTGCCGACATTCCGCGCCTTTTCACGCCGACGACGTTCTGCAAGCTCGTCGTGCGCGCGCAGAAGGAGGCGGCATGAATGGGTCGGATAGTAATTTCTTTCGAGAAATTCGTCTCTGACCCCCATTCGGTTTTGACGCGGCTTCCTAGATGCCCGACCCGCATTTCGCCGCCTACTCGTTCGTCGACCGCATCACCGAGTTCGACGCGCGCAAGCGTGCGCGCGGCGCGTTCGCGATCCCATCGCACGTCTCCTCATTCCCGTCGGCGCTCGTCGCCGAAGCGGTCGGCCAGCTCGCCGCATGGGTCGCGATGGACGCGATCGATTTTCGCGGACGGCCGGTCGCGGCGCTTGCCACCGAGACGCGCTTCCTCGGCGAGGCGAAGCCCGGCGATACGCTGGAGCTCGCCGTCGAAATCCAGCAATGCGACGACGAAGCGGTCGCCTACGACGGCCATGCGAGCGTCGGCGGGCGTCGCATCATCGAGCTCGCCGATTGCCTGGGCCCGATGCTGCCGGTGGCCGATTTCGATTCGCCCGATGCGCTGCGTGAACGGCTGTCGCTGCTGCGTGCCGAAGGCGCGCCCGCGGGACGATTCGGCGGCGTCGGCGACATCACCGTGAACGTGAACCGCCTTACGCCGGGCACCGGCTTGCACGCAACGATCGACGTGCCGTCCGCTGCACCGTTTTTTGCCGATCACTTTCCGCGCCGGCCGGTGTTCCCGGCGACGCTTCTCCTCGACCTGATGATGCGCCGTGCGCTCGATGTCGCGCGCGGCTCGCCCGCGCTCGGCCCGTCGCCGCGAGCGCTTCGCGTCACGCACGTCAAGATGCGCTCGTTCATTGTGCCGTCGCAGCGGCTCGACATCGAAGTCGCGCTTCGCGCGACGGACAATGGCGTCGCGACGGCGATGCTGTCGGCGAAGACTGATGAACGGCTCGTGGCGAGCGCACGCCTCGAGTTGACATCGGAGCGACCATGAGCGGCGCAGGGCCGTCCCAAGCCGCGAATTCAGCCCCCTCAGCGGGCAGCGCAGCGGCGAAGCCGCAAGCGTGGGGGGGCCACCACCCGCGGCGCGTCGCGATAACGGGCATCGGCCTCGTCACGCCGCTCGGCAACGACGTCGAATCGACATGGGCCGCGCTCGACGCCGTGGAGAACGGTGCCGCGCCGATCACGCTGTTCGATGCGTCGGGATTCTCGACGCGGATCGCTGCCGAGGTGAAGGGCTTCGACCAGGGCGTGATCACCGCGCCGCGCAAGCTCGTCAAGCTCGCGAACCGCTCGCATCGCTTCGCGCTCGCCGCGGCGGAGGAGGCGATGCGCGACGCCGGCATCGCGCCGACCGGCGACGACGCGACGCGCTGGGGCTGCTCGGTCGGCACCGGCATGATGGGCGTCGACTTCGCCGACCTGTCTTCGGTGCAGCGGCATTGCGCACCCGACGGC
>JAICLP010000211.1 GCA_025925475.1 Burkholderiales bacterium
CTCGTCGAGCGCGGCTACGATCCGCTCGCCTTCCGCTATCTGTGCCTCACCGGCCACTATCGGACGCAACTCAACTTCACCTTCGAGGCGCTCGACGCCGCGGCAACCGGCCTCGAGCGGATGCGCGCCGGCTTTCACGCATTGCCGCATGCCGAGGACGTGCGCGCGGATGACGCGCTGTGCGAGCGCTTCACCGCGCATCTCAACGACGATCTCAATGCGCCGCGCGCACTGGCGCTCGGATGGGAGACGTTGCGCGGCGACCTGTCGCCGGCCGTGAAGCGCGCGACGCTCGCGCGTTTCGACGACGTCTTCGGCCTCGGCCTTGCCGACTGGGTCCCGTCGGAAGAAGCGATTCCCGACGCGATCGCAACGCTCGCGAAGGCGCGCGCCGATGCGCGCAAGGCGAAGAACTGGGCGGAAGCCGATCGCCTGCGCTCAGCGCTGCGCGATGCGGGCTACGACGTCGAGGACAAGGCCGGCGGCTACGAGGTGAAGCGGCAAAGATGAGACTCTTCGCTGATTTGCGTGATGAGAGTTACAGCGAAAAGCGAGATCAATACATCCGTTCGACCGCACCCGAATAGACGACAGGCCCGGTGGGTTTGCCGGTCGGTGATCCGCCGGGCGGCTCGACGCTGATCGCAAGCGTCGGAATGTTCGAAAGCGTTTCGTCGACCGGATTCTTCAGCGGCACGCGCACGACGCTGCCCTGAGGAACGACGCCGAGCGGCTGCGGCGGCCCGGCCTGTGGCAGTGCCCACAACTCGAATGCCTTGTCCTGTCCGGGTGCCGCGTTGCCGACCGTCTTCAGCGTCAGATAGCGCTCGCCGCGCGTTGCCGTCGCGATCAAGCCAACCTTTGCATCCGCCCCCGACAGCACGACGACGAGCGGTGCCGGAACGACCACCGGCGCACGCCGCCATTCCGCCACGCCGAGCACGACGACGCCGATCAGACTTGCGATCGAAAGTGCGCGCCAGAATGCGATGCGCCGCAGCCAGCCGGCTTCGCGCGCCGGCACCCGATCGGGCTCGAGTCCGAGGCGCATCTCGATGTTGCGCCATACGCGCGGTGGGGGTGTCGTCGCCGGTATCCGATCGGCAAGTACCGCGATGCGTCTTTCCCATTCCGACAGCGCCCCCGCGACGACGCGGTCGCGCCGGGCAACCGTCGCCAGGCGGCGTCGTACGCGCGGCGGCGACGTGCCGAGTGCGAACTCTGCAGCGAGCCGGTCGAGGCGCTCGCGCCGATCGGGCCGCGACAGGTTCATTGCGCGCTCCCTGCGGCATCGAGGCAACGGCGCAGCGTCGCAAGCCCCCGCCGAATCCACGATTTCACGGTGCCGAGCGGCTCGCGCAAATGAGAAGCGAGCTCGCGATGCGACAGCCCCTGGAAGAACGCGAGCGCGATCGCCTGGCGCGGACCCGATTCGAGCAAGTCGACACAGCCGCGCAGCGCCTGCGCATCGGCGGCCGCGATCAGCAGATCGACCGGCGACGGACCATCGGACGGCGGCTCCCACGCCGGTGCACCGTCGTCGTTCGTCGGCAGCGGATCGGTATCGATCTCGCGGCGACGCAGCCAGTCGAGACAGCGGTTACGCACGATCGACGTGAGCCATGTGATCGGCTGGCTCTTCGCGGCGTCGTACGTTCCGGCGTGATGCCAGACGCTCACGAACGCTTCCTGCAGCATTTCCTCGGCAAGCGCGCCATCCCTGACGATACGGATGGCGACCGCGTATAGATGCGGGCTCGCAAGCCGATAGAGGTCAGCGAACGCCCGCTGGTCGCTGAGCGCGATGCGGGCGAGCAGCGCTGCGAGTCGTTCGCCGCGCTCGCCGGCCGCCGTGCGCGCCTGCGCGTCGCCGCTCATCGACGGCTCCTTCACGCTTGCGGCTCCCTGCATGAAGCCTCGTGCGCCGCATGTTCGCCCTCGGGACGGCCCGTCGGGCTGACGCGCTGCGCTGCCCCCAAGGGGGCGGAGCTCGCGTCTCGGGACGGTCCGTCGACGCTCATTGCCCGCGATTGCGATCCTTTTGCCAGAGCACGTCCGGCGCGCCGCCCGCACGATTGAGTGCGCGGGCGATGACGAACAGCAGGTCGGAAAGCCGGTTCAGATAAATGCGACTCGACGTCGATACGCTGTCGTTCACCGCGAGCGCGACCAGTCCCCGCTCGGCGCGCCGGCATACCGTGCGTGCGACATGCGCGAGCGCCGCGGCACGCGTGCCGCCGGGCAGGATGAATTCCTTCAGCATCGGCAGGTCGGCGTTGTAGTGCTCGACGGCGGACTCGAGGCGCTCGATGTGCGACGTCGCGATCGCCGTGTGGCCCGGAATCGACAATTCGCCGCCGAGGTCGAACAGGTCGTGCTGGATGTCGGTGAGCAACGACCGCACGTCCGGCGGCAGCGTTTCGGCCAGCACGACGCCGACGTGCGAGTTGAGCTCGTCGATCGTTCCGATCGCGTCGATGCGCGGGCTGTCCTTCGGCACACGCGAACCGTCGCCAAGCCCCGTCGTGCCGCCGTCGCCGGTGCGCGTCACGATGCGGGATAGCCGATGACCCATGCCTTTTCCTTCGCTGTTCGATACGGGGGAATGACGCTGCCGTCGTGCGATGGCGTCCCCGACACTAGCGAAATCCGCACGTCGGGGCAAGCCGCCGCGGGATCGATTTTGCTACGATTGTCGCCACCACCCGCGAGCGGCAGAGACGAACATGGCGAGCCAGGGGATCTTCGACGCGCATCTCGACCGCTGTCCCGCGAACCACGCGGCGCTGTCGCCATTGTCGTTCATCGCGCGTACCGCGGCCATCTGGCCGCAGCGAACGGCGGTCGTGCACGGCCCGCGGCGCCACACCTGGGCGGATACGTATGCGCGCGCCTGCCGTCTCGCGTCGGCGCTCGCGCATCGTGGCGTCGGCGTCGGCGACACGGTGGCCGTCATGTTGTCCAACACGCCGGAAATGATCGAATGCCATTTCGGCGTGCCGATGACGGGCGGCGTCCTGAACACGCTGAATACGCGCCTCGACGCGCCCGCGGTTGCGTTCATGCTCGAGCATGGCGAAGCGAAGGTGCTGATCACCGACACCGAGTTCGCGCCGACGGTTGCAGGCGCGCTGTCGCGCGTTGCGCAAAGGCCGCTCGTCGTCGACGTCGTCGATGCGCTGGGTCCCGGCGGCGACCTGCTCGGCGAATCGGACTACGAGACCTTCATCGCGCACGGCGATGCCGATTTCGCATGGCAGCCGCCGGCGGACGAATGGGATGCGGTCGCGCTCAACTACACGTCGGGCACGACCGGCAATCCGAAGGGCGTCGTCTATCACCATCGCGGCGCCTACCTGAATGCGCTGTCGAACATCGTGGACTGGGGCATGCCGCGTCATTCGGTATACCTGTGGACGCTGCCGATGTTCCACTGCAACGGCTGGTGCTTCCCGTGGACGATGGCGGCGAACGCCGGGACGAACGTCTGCTTGCGAAAGGTCGAGCCGAAGGCGGTCCTCGATGCGATCCGGGACGAGAAGGTCACGCATTACTGCGGCGCGCCAATCGTCCACGCGATGCTGATCAACGCGCCCGACGAGTGGAAGCGCGGCATCGATCACCGCGTCAACTGTCTCGTTGCCGCCGCGGCGCCGCCGGCGGCGGTGATCGAAGGGATGGAGCGGATGGGCTTCGACATCACGCACGTCTACGGTCTCACCGAGACCTACGGTCCCGCCGCGGTCTGCGCGAAGCACGACGAATGGCGGGCGCTCGACATCGCGAGCCGCACCGAACGCAACGGGCGCCAGGGTGTCCGTTATACCTGCCAGGAGGCGATGACGGTGATGGACCCGGCGACGATGCTCCCGGTGCCGGCCGACGGCGAAACGATGGGCGAGATCATGTTTCGCGGCAATATCACGATGAAGGGATATCTCAAGAACCCGGCGGCGACCGACGAGTCGTTTGCGGGCGGCTGGTTCCACACCGGCGATCTCGCGGTGATGCAACCCGACGGCTACGTGAAGATCCGCGACCGCTCGAAGGACGTCATCATCTCCGGCGGCGAGAACATCAGCTCGCTCGAGGTCGAGGACGTGCTGTATCGCCATCCGGCGATCCTCGGCGCGGCCGTCGTCGCGAAGCCCGACCCGCGCTGGGGCGAGACGCCATGCGCGTTCGTCGAATTGAAACCCGGTGCTCGCGTCGAGGCCGACGAGCTGATCGAGCACTGCCGCACGCACCTCGCGCGGTTCAAGGTGCCGAAGAGTGTCGTGTTCGGCGAATTGCCGAAGACGTCGACCGGCAAGATCCAGAAGTTCCTGCTGCGCGAGCGTGCAGGATCGCTCAAGGCCATCGAGTAAAGGGAGCCGCACGATGAATGCACCGGTCGATGCCGGACTTCGCCCCTGCGTGCTGGCGAGCACGCAAGGCGGCGTACGCACGCTCACGATGAATCGTGGCGAGCGCTTCAATGCGCTGTCGCGGGAGATGCTGGCCGCGCTCGAGACGGCGATCGACGAGGCGGGCGCCGATGCGGCGGTGCGTGCGGTCGTCATCGCCGGCGAAGGCAGGGGCTTTTGCGCGGGCCACGACCTCAAGGAGTTGCGCGCGCACGGCGACCCCGCATGGCAGCGCGAGCTTTTCGACGCCTGCAGCCGCGTGATGGTGAAGCTCACGCAACTGCCGCAGCCGACGATCGCACGCGTGCATGGAATTGCGACGGCAGCGGGCTGCCAGCTCGTCTCGATGTGCGATCTGGCCGTCGCCGCCTTCGAGGCACGTTTTGCGCTGCCCGGCGTCAACGTCGGGGTCTTCTGCTCGACGCCGGCGGTCGGCGTGGGACGCAACGTCTCGCGCAAGCGGGTGATGGAGATGCTCGTCACCGGCGATCCGATCGACGCGAAGACCGCACTCGACTGGGGACTCGTCAACCGGGTGGTGCCGGCGTCCGAGCTCGATGCTGCGGTTGCCTTCTTCACCGAGCGCATCGTCGCGCGAAGCGCGTCGGTGATGGCGCTTGGCAAGCGCGCGTTCTACGCGCAGATCGATCGCACGCTCGGCGACGCGTACACGTACACGTCCGAGGTGATGACCTGCAATCTCGCCGATCCCGACAGCGCCGAAGGCATGGATGCCTTTCTGGAGAAGCGCGCTGCCCGCTGGTCGGGCCGGCGATGAACGCTGCAAAGACGCCTCGAAGCCCTCATTCCGTGAACGTTTTCGTGCCCTGGCTGGTATCTGGGATAATCCGCGCCGGATAAAAGGGGAGGAGCCCGCACGCCAGCGTGCGAGGAACAATGCCGGACGACATCATCCTCGAAGCGCGCGGGCTTACGAAGGAGTTCAAGGGCTTCGTCGCCGTCAACAACGTGAACCTCGCGGTTGCGCGCGGGACGATTCACGCACTGATCGGTCCGAACGGCGCCGGCAAGACGACCTGCTTCAACCTGCTCACGCATTTCCTGACGCCGACGCGTGGCCAGATCTTCTTCAAAGGCCGCGACATCACCGGATCGCGTCCCGCGGCGATCGCGCGCCAGGGGCTCGTACGCTCGTTCCAGATCTCCGCGGTGTTTCCGCACCTGGCGGTGCTCGAGAACGTGCGCATCGCGCTGCAGCGCAAGCGCGGCCGCTCGCTCGATTTCTGGCGCTCGGAGCGCGTGCTGCATTCGCTCGACGCGCGCGCACACGAGCTGATCGACGCGGTGGGACTGTCGCAGTTCGCGCAGTCGAAGGCCGGTGAATTGCCGTACGGGCGCAAGCGCGCGCTGGAGATTGCGACGACGCTCGCGCTCGAGCCCGAAATGATGCTGCTCGACGAGCCGAC
>JAICLP010000101.1 GCA_025925475.1 Burkholderiales bacterium
ATGCGCGGGCGCGCGAGCGCCGCGCTTCTCGCTCGATGCCAGGCCCGCTCTCTCACCTGACGATCCTCGACCTCTCGCGCGTGCTCGCGGGTCCGTGGTGCACGCAGCTTCTGGCCGACCTCGGCGCGACCGTGCTGAAGATCGAGCGCCCCGGCAGCGGCGACGACACGCGTGCGTGGGGACCGCCGTTCGTCAAGGATCGCGACGGCGACGACACGCAGGAATCGGCGTACTACCTCGCGTGCAATCGCGGCAAGCGCTCGGTCGCGATCGACTTCACCACGGCCGAGGGGCGCGATCTCGTGCTCTCGCTCGCCCGGCAATCGGACGCGCTCGTCGAGAACTTCAAGGTCGGCGGGCTCGCGAAATACGGACTCGACTACGCGAGCGTCGCCAAGGTCAATCCGCGGCTCGTCTACGCGTCGATCACCGGGTTCGGGCAGGACGGGCCTTACGCGTCGCGCGCCGGCTACGACTTCATCGTCCAGGGGATGTCGGGCTTCATGAGCGTGACCGGCGAGCGCGACGACGTCGCCGGCGGCGGCCCGCAGAAGGCAGGCATTGCGATCACCGATTTGATGACGGGCATGTACACGTCGGTGGCGCTGCTCGCCGCGCTCGCGCATCGCGACCGGACGGGCGCGGGACAGTGGATCGACGCGTGCCTCTTCGATTCGTCGGTCGCGATGATGTCGGTGATCGACCTGAACTACCTCGTGAGCGGCGTCGTGCCCGGACGCGCCGGCAACGCGCACCAGAACATCGTCCCGTACCAGACGTTCGCGGCAGGCGATGGTCACCTGATTGTCGCTGTCGGCAACGACAGCCAGTTTCGCGCGCTCTGCACGGTCGTCGGGCGGCGCGAATGGGCGAGCGATCCGCGCTTCGCAACGAACGCGGCGCGCGTGCGCAACCGCGACACGCTCGTGCCGATGATCGCGGCGATCCTGCGCGAGCGCACGCAACGCGACTGGCTCGCCGCGCTCGAAGCGGCCGGCATCCCGAGCGGTCCGATCAACCGGATCGACCAGGTGTTTGACGATCCCCAGGTGAATGCGCGCCGCATGCGAATCGATCTTGCGCATCCGCTCGCAGGCCAGGTCCCGCAGGTGCGAACGCCGCTTGCGCTGTCGCTGACGCCGCTCGCGTACGATCGCGCGCCGCCGCTGCTCGGGCAGGACACGGCGAGCGTGCTGCACGAGCGACTCGGCCTCGACGAACAGGCGATCGCGAGGCTCGCCGCGCGCGGCATCGTCGGCCTCGCGCAAGCGAGCGCAGCGTCGCCATGCAACGAGGTATCGTCTTGACCGCCGTTACGCGCAGGCCCGCGTTCTGGATCGCTTACGCGATCGTGGCGATCGTCGCGCTCGGCGTCGCGTCGCGCCTTTTTCCGCTCGCGATCCCGATCGTCAATCTCGACATCAAGATGTCGCGCGACGACGCCACCGCGCAGGCCCGCGCGCTCGCGACGAAGCTTGCGCTGGCGCCTGAAGGCGCGCGCGTCGCCGCCCGGTTCTCTCACGATTCGACGACGCAGAACTACGTCGAGCTCGAGGGCGGCGGAAAGTCCGCGTTCACGAAGCTCGCCCGCGGCGAACGCTACTCGCCGTTCTTCTGGGAAGTGCGGCTCTTCACGCTCGGCGCGATCGACGAGACGGTCGTTCGTCTTTCGCCGACCGGCGTGCCGCTCGGTTTCGCGCATCGAATTCCCGAAACGTACGTGCGCGACCCGGCACGCAAGGCGCTCGACGTCGCGAGCGCGCGCAACGTAGCCGAGACGCGCGCCCACGATGACTGGGGCATCGACTTTTCTGCGTACCGGCGGCTCGAGCAGTCGCAGCAGACGCAGGTGTCGGGACGCGTCGATCACAGTTTCACCTACGAGCAGCCCGACCCGATCGGCGAGGCGCGGATACGGCTGCTGCTCACCGTTGCCGGCGACGAGTTGATCGGCGTCGCGCCGTATGTCCACATTCCCGAATCGTTCGGCCGCCGGTATCAGTCGCTGCGCAGTGCCAACAACCTGATCGCCAACCTCGCGACGATATCGGCGGGACTGCTCTACGGCCTCGGCGGTTGCGTGCTCGCCGTGCTGTGGCTCGCGCGGCGGCACTGGCTCCTGTGGCGTCCGCCGCTCGTCGCGGGCCTCGTCGTCGGCGGATTGCTCGCATGCGCGTCGCTCGCGTCGGCCGATACGTCATGGTTCGACGTGAACACGACCGAGACCGCGGTGACGTTCTGGTCGAAGCACGCAGGCCTCGCGCTTCTGATCGTCGCGGCCGGCGGACTCGCGTACGCGCTCGTGTTCATGGCCGCGGAAAGCCTTTCGCGCCGCGCTTTTCCCCAGCAGCCGCAGCTCTGGCGGCTATGGTCGCGCGAAGCGGCCGCGTCGCCGCAAATCGCCGGTCGCACGCTCGGCGGCTATCTGTTCGTGCCCCTCGAGCTGGCGCTCATCGCGCTGTTCTATTACGCGACGAATCGCTACCTCGGATGGTGGCAGCCGTCCGAAGTGCTGACCGATCCGAACATCCTCGGATCGAAGGTGCCTGCGTTGTCGCCGATCGCACTCTCGCTGCAGGCTGGCTTCTGGGAGGAGTGCGCGTTTCGTGCGATTCCGTTGTCGCTCGGTGCGCTGATCGGCGCGCGGTTCGGCCACCGCACGCTCGGGATCGCGCTCGCCGTGCTCGTGCAGGCGCTGATCTTCGGCGGTGCCCATGCGAACTATCCGGGCTTTCCCGCGTACTCCCGGCCGGTCGAATTGCTGCTGCCGTCGATCGTCTGGGCGCTGATCTTCCTGCGCTTCGGCCTGCTGCCGACGATCCTGCTGCACGCGACGTTCGACCTGTCGCTGTTCTCGATTCCACTCTTTCTCGTCGATGCGCGCGGTGCGCACGGGCAGCAGGCGCTCGTGATCGCCGCGGCGCTTGTTCCGCTGGCGATGGTCGCGCTGCGGCGTGTTCAGGCCGGCGCCTGGCGCGAGCTGCCGGCGGCGCTTCGCAACGGCGGCTGGAGTCCTGCGGTGCGCGCGCCCGAGGCATTGCATGCGTCGGTCGCCTTGACGATCGGCCGCGCGTCGGGCGCATTCCAGCGTGCGCTGCCGGTGCTCGGCGTCGCCGGCCTCGTCGCCTGGATCCTGTTCGCGCCGTTTCGCGCCGACGTGCCGCCGTTGGCGCTTTCTCGCAACGATGCGATCGCCGCCGCCGACGCTGCACTGTCCGCCCAGGGCGTGCATCTCGGACCCGAGTGGCACCGCTTCGCGACGGTGCGGCTCGCCAGCGAGGAACCGCAGCAGTGGTCGTGGCACAAGTTCGTCTGGCAGGAGGCGGGTCCGGACGTCTATCGACAATTGATCGGCAAGATTCTCGCGCCGCCGGTGTGGCAGGTGCGATACGTGACGTTCGAGGGCGACGTCGTCGAACGGGCCGAGGAATGGCGGATCTCCATCGCGAACGACAGGAGCGTGCGCGCGATGAACCACGTGTTGCCCGAATCCCGTGCCGGTGCGAACCTGTCGCGCGACGCGGCGCTCACGCTTGCGCAGAAGGCGCTCGCGACGCGCTTCGGCGTGGATCCGGCGCCGCTTTCGCTCGTTGCCGCCGACCAGGAGCAGCGGCCCGCGCGCACCGACTGGTCGTTCGTCTTCGGCGACCCGCGCATTGTCGTCGGCGCCGGCGGCGAGGCGCGCTATCTCGTCAACGTTTCCGGCGACGAGGTGTCGGGCGCGGGCCGCTACGTGCACGTGCCGGAGACATGGACGCGCGGCGAGCAGGAGGTCGACAACAAGCTGCAGGTCGTGGCCCTCGGAGGATTCGTCGTCTTTTTCGCGGCCGGCCTCGCGGCACTGATCGTCGGCATCGTGAGCTTCATTCGGCATCGCGTCGACACGCGCGCGCTCGCGATCGTTTTCCTCGTGACGTTCGTGCTCGCCATTCTGTCCGCGGCGAACGCATGGCCGTCGATCGCGATGTCGCTTTCGACGACCGAGCCGCTCGCCTCGCAGCTGACGATGAAAGTGCTGGGCGGCGTCGCATCGGCGCTCGTCGGCGCGCTGCTGCTCGCGCTTTGCGCGGGCGTCGGCGTGTTCGGTGCGACGCTCGCGCCGGCGCGGTTGAACATCGGCCGCTGGCCGGCCGGCCTTGCGGCGATTGCGGCCGGTGCGTTCGTGGTCGGCTTGCAGACGGCGTTGAGCGCGCTCGCCGTGCCTGATCAACCGACGTGGCCGGGCGCCGCGTGGGCGTCGCAAGGCGTTCCGCTCGCAGGCGCTGCGCTGTCGGGCTTCGGTTTCGTCGGGCTCGCGAGCGCGGAGCTCTTCGTCGTCTATGTCGTCTCGCGGCTGACGCGCGGCTTTTCGCAACGATTGTGGCTCGCGGTCGCCGTCGTGCTTGCGCTCGAATGCGCGGCCGCGCTCGCGCAAGGTCGCGCCAATCTCGCCGGCGCGCTGATCGGCGGTCTGATCGCGGGTGTCGTGGCGTCCGGCGTCCTGCTGATGCTGCTGCGCTACGATCCGCGGCTCGTTCCGGCGTTCGCGGCGACGATCGTGCTGCTCGGCGGCGCGGTGAAGGCCGCGCAGTCGCTGGCGTGGACCCCGTTTGCGATCGAGGCCATCGCGACGATCATCGTCGCCGTCGTCTTCACACGCTATCTGCGTCGCGAGAACCGACGTGGGGTCGGAGACGATAAATGGGGTCAGGCTCGAATTTCCTGATGCGCCGTTTCGCCAAGGCAGTGAAATTCGAGCCTGATCCCATTTATGAGAAGCGGCGCTCGGAAAGTCGTCTCTGACCCTGCTGTTGTCGCCGCGCGCGCGGCCGCGAAGCCGCACGTCACCTATCCGCCCGAGCTGCCGGTCTCGCAGCGCGCCGGCGACATCGCGAAGGCCATTCGCGACCACCCGGTCGTCATCGTCTGCGGCGAAACGGGCTCCGGCAAGACGACGCAGCTGCCGAAGATCTGCCTCGAAGCCGGCCGCGGCGAGCGCGGGCTGATCGGTCACACGCAGCCGCGTCGCATTGCGGCGCGCGCGGTCGCTGCACGAATCGCGCACGAGCTCGGCACGCCGCTCGGCGAAGCGGTCGGCTACAAGGTCCGCTTCACGGACCGCACGCGTCGCGATGCCTGCATCAAGCTCATGACCGACGGCATCCTGCTCGCGGAAACGCAGGGTGATCCGGAGCTTCGCCGCTACGACACGATCATCATCGACGAGGCGCACGAGCGAAGCCTCAACATCGACTTCCTGCTCGGCTATCTCAAGCGCCTGCTCGAGCGACGGCGCGACCTCAAGGTGATCGTCACGTCGGCGACGATCGACGCCGACCGCTTCGCCGCGCATTTCCGGACGCGCGGCCGTCCTGCGCCGGTCATCACGGTATCGGGACGCACGTATCCGGTCGACGTCGTGCACCGGCCGCTGCGCAGCGGCGACCGCGAAGCCGACGACGAAAAGGAGCTCGAGGAAGCGATCGCATCGGCGGCGGAAGATTCGTGGCGCGAAGGACCCGGCGACATCCTCGTCTTCCTGCCGGGCGAACGCGAAATTCGCGAAACGGCCGACGTCGTGCGGCGATCGCTCGCACGCCGTCCGTACGCGAACCTCGTCGAGGTCCTGCCGCTTTACGCGCGCCTCACTGTCGAGGAGCAGCAACGCGTGTTCGCGCCGTCGCGCGGGCGGCGCATCGTGCTTGCGACGAACGTCGCCGAGACCTCGCTCACCGTTCCCGGCATCCGCTACGTGATCGACAGCGGCCTTGCGCGCCTTTCCCGCTACTCGGTGCGCAACAAGACGACGCTGCTCGCGATCGAGAAGATCTCGCAGGCGGCCGCCAATCAGCGCGCCGGACGCGCCGGTCGCGTGCAGAACGGCACCTGCGTGCGCCTCTACGACGCCGACGATTTCGCCGCCCGTCCCGTCTATACCGATCCGGAAATTCTGCGGAGCTCGCTTGCCGCCGTCATCCTGAGAATGGCGGCGTTGCGACTCGGCGACGTCGGCGCGTTTCCATTCCTCGACCCGCCGACGCCGCGCGCGATCGCCGATGGCTACCAGTTGCTGCACGAGCTCGGCGCGGTGGATGCAGAGCGCGCGCTGACGCCGCTCGGCCGCGAGCTCGCGAAGCTGCCGCTCGACCCGCGCATCGGGCGCATCGTCCTCGCCGCGCGCGACGAAGGCTGTCTCGCCGAAGCGCTCGTCATCGCCAGTGCGCTGTCGGTGCCCGATCCGCGCGAGCGCCCGCTCGAGCACGCGCAGGCCGCCGACCAGGCGCATCTCGCGTTTCGCGATCCGCGCTCGGACTTCCTGTCGCTGCTCGCGCTGTGGGAGTTCTTCGACAGCCCGGCGCAGAAGGCGCTGTCGCATCGCAAGCGCGTCGAAGCCTGCCGCGCGCGTTTCGTCTCGTTCCTGCGGCTGACCGAATGGTGCGACGTGCACGCGCAACTCGTCTCCGTGCTGACCGAGGCGGGCTGGAAGGTCGATGCGAGATTGCCGGAGTCGATCGATACGGCGCGATACGAAAGGATCCACCGCGCGCTGCTCGCCGGACTGCTTGGCAACGTCGGCATGAAATCGGAGCCCGCGGCCGCGATGGGAGGACAGTTCGACGGCGCGCGGGGCATCCATTTCTTCATCCATCCGGGATCCGGCCTCGCGAAGAAGGCGCCGAAGTGGGTCGTCGCCGCCGAGCTCACGCAGACGACGCGGCTCTTCGCGCGCTGCGCGGCACGCGTCGAGCCCGAATGGATCGAAGCGGTCGCGGGGAATCGCGTGACGCGCGACCATTTCGACGCGCATTGGGACAAGGCGCGCGGCGAAGTCGTCGCCAGCGAGCGCGTGCAGCTCTACGGGCTCACGCTCGTTGCGCGGCGGCCGGTCGGCTACGGCGGCCTCGCGCCGAAGGATGCGCGCGATGTGTTCATTCGCGAGGCCCTCGTCGGCGGCGAGCTCGGCATCGATGCACCGTTCGTCGCGCACAACCGCGCGCTGATCGCCGACATCGCGAAGCTCGAGCACAAGGCGCGCCGCGAGGACGTCGTGGTCGACGACGAGGCGATCGCCGCGTTCTACGCCGAGCGCGTTGCGGACGACGTGCATTCGCGCGCGACGTTCGAGCGCTGGCGCAGGAGCGCCGAGCGTGCGGAGCCGAAGCGCCTTTTCATGACGCGCGAGCTGTTGATGCGCCATGCGGCGTTCGCGGTGACCGAAGCACTTTTTCCCGAGACGCTGACGATCGCGGGCGGTGCGCTGCCGCTCAAGTATCGCTTCGCGCCGGGTCATCCGCTCGACGGCCTGACGCTGACGGTGCCGCTCGCGCTCCTGAATCAGATCGACGATGCGGCGTTGTCGTGGCTCGTGCCGGGCATGGTCCGCGACAAGGTGACGCTTTATCTGAAGTCGCTGCCGAAAGCGCTGCGCAACCGGCTGATACCGCTGCCCGATGCCGTCACCGCGTTTCTCGGGCAGACGCAAAACCACGACGTCGCACTCGCCGATGCGCTGCGCGACTACGTACGCGGGCGCCTTGGCGATGCGCCTGCGCAGGCGTTTCGCGACGTCGGCCTGCCGCCACATCTGCGAATGAACGTGCGCGTCGTCGACGCGTCCGGACAGGAGCTCGGCATGGATCGCGACATCGCAGCGCTCCGGGCGCGCCTGTCCGATGCGGCGCGTCTCGAGTTCGCAGCCGAAGAACCGGCATTCGAGCGCCGCGGCATGCGTCACTGGGATTTCGGCGAGCTGCCGGAGACGTTGACGATGCGCCGCGACGGCCAGCGTCGCACCGGCTACCCGGCCCTCGTCGACGAGTCGGACGGGGTTGCGCTGATGCTGCTCGACACGCGCGATGCTGCGCTCGCCGCGACGCGCAAGGGCGTCGTGCGCCTGATCGCCTTCGATCTCGGCGATGCGCTGTCGAAGAAAGTGAAGGCCGCGACATGGACGCCGATGGCCATCGCGTTGCGGGGAGCGGTCCCGCTCGACAAGCTGCAGGACGATCTCGCCGACGCCGTGGCCGATCGCGCCTGCATCGGCGACGATCCGCTGCCGCGCGAGCGGAACGCGTTCACCGCGCAGGTGAAGCGTGCGCGTGCGCGCCTGCCCGCCGTGTTCGACGCGGCTTTTGCGCTTACCGGCGCGATCGCATCCGAGCATCATCTGTTGTCGCAGAAGATCGGTGGGCTGCCGGCGTCCCGGCGAATGCTGGCCGCCGAGGCGAGGGCGCAACGTGACGCACTTGTGTACCCGGGCTTCCTCTCCGCGACCCCGTGGCCGCAGCTCGCGCACGTGCCTCGTTACCTGCAGGCGTTGTCGCGGCGCCTCGATCGCTATGCGCAGAACCCCGAGCGCGACCAGCGGCACGCCGCGCAGGTGGGGGCGTGGTGGACGCGCTACCGGGAGCGTGCGGAGGCCGAGCGTCGCGCGGGCAGTGTTTCGCCGCCGCTCGATGCCTTCCGCTGGCTCATCGAGGAGCTCCGCGTGTCGCTTTTCGCGCAGGAATTGCGCACCAGCGTTCCGGTCTCGTTGAAGCGTGTCGAAAAGGCATGGCAGTCGCTGCCGCCGCCCGGGTCTTCCCGGTGATCGGTGGCATACAATGCGTGCCCATGCTAGAGTCGTCGAGCCAATGAAGCCGGCAGCGTGCCTGTGCCTCCCCAGAACGTAACGACCAACGTTGCGCCGGCCCGCCGTCCCGTTCCTCGGGAGCTGGCGAAAATCCTCGCTGACTGCCGAGACATCACCGTCCACCGGCTGCTGCTGTCGTTCACGGCGCTTTGCGACCGCGTCTGCGACATGCTGATGGATCGCGCCGGCCGCTCGATCATCCGGGACGAGCAGCAGCTCTTCCTCGAGGCCCGGCAGGTGCTGATCGTCGGCCGCGCGGAGCTCATGGCCGAGTTCGAGAAGCGGCTGCGCACGCGCATCGAGGACCAGGTCTCGGGCCGCGCCGAGGAGCGCGCCGATTTCTCGAAGGCCGACGCGACGAAGTTGGCACTCGTCGATCTCACGATCGTCGACGAGTCGGTGATCGTCGGCAACATCGTGCGCGTCGTCGAGAACGTCTGCCACGAGGAGTTGGTCGCGCTGAACCGCGGCATCGGCCATCTGCTCGGCAAGTCGGTCGTCGAGAACGCGGCGAACCCGCTCGGTCCCGACACGATCGTGCGCGCGTTCGCCGAGGCACTCGATACGCTTGCGACCGACGCGCGCGTCAAGTTCCAGATCCTGAAGGAGCTGAACCAGGCGCCGCTTTCCGAAGTCGCGTCGATCTACGCCGATGTCAATCGCCATCTCGCGAACCTGCGGATCATTCCGGCGACGAGCTTGCGCAAGACGACGCCGCATGGCACGGCCACGCAACGCAAGCGGGTCGCCGACGACAAGCCGGAGGTGACGCAGAGCACGCCCGCCGAAACGGACGTGATGGCGATGTTCCGCCGCGCCGCGTCGCATGGCGGCTTTCCGCTCGCCAATCACCCGGCACCGCCGACGCGCGTCTATCCGCCGTTGCCGCCGACGCCGTCGGGCTACATCCCGGGCAATCCGATCGTCGCGACACCGGGCCTGCGCGAGGGGCTGACGCGCCTGCAGGCCGGACAGACGCAGTTCGACGTCGAAGGCATGCAGGTCGCCTTCGCCGGCATCCCCGAAGGCACGCACAACGTCCTGCGCGATCTGCAGGAATCGCCGCTCGGTCAGCGCGCGAACCAGCTCGAGGCGATGACGATCGAGATGGTCGCGATGCTGTTCGACTTCATCTTCGAGACGCGCGATCTGCCCGACGGGATCAAGGCG